>JBBQIZ010000005.1:0-48972 GCA_038325425.1 Chthoniobacterales bacterium | reverse complement strand
GAGACGCTCGATCAGGCCGGCGAGACGCAGCCGGGCCGGCGCGAGATCGTGGTCGTCGGCGATTTGCAGGAAGGCGCGCGGCTCGATGGACTGCAGGGTTTCCAATGGCCGCGCGGGCTGACCGTGACGCTCGACGCCGTGCGCGCGACGGCGAAGGCGAATGCGAGCGTCGCTTGGATTTCCGAAAGCGAACAGGCGGACGCGCCGGGCGACGAAGCGCCGCTGCGCCTGCGCGTGACGAATGCCGCGGAAGCGAAGCGGGAGCAGTTCCCCATCCGCTGGAAAACCGACGCCCCGACGAATACCGCGCCGCTCGAAGCTTACGTGCCGGCCGGCCAGAACCGGATCGTCCGCGCCCCGAAACCGCCCGCCGGGGCGACCGCGCTGTCGCTGACCGGCGACGATACCGATTTTGATAACACGCTTTTCCTGCTGCCGCCGCAGGCCGCGTTTTTGCCGATCCTTTTCGTCGGCGTGGATGCCGACGAAGACCCGCGCGGCTCGCTCTATTATCTCCGGCGGGCGTTTCCCAAAACCGCGCGGCAGAATGTGCAAATCACCGCGCATCGCACTCCCGAAGCGATCCCCGCGTTCCAACTCCAGCAGGCGCAACTGCTCGTCCTCGGCGACGCGCCGAGCGTGGCGGCGCTGGCGTCGGCGCGGCAGTTTGCGCAAGCCGGCCGGATCGTGGTGGCGCCCCTGACCGCGGCGTCGAGCGCGCAGGCCATCGCGCAGTTGCTGGAGATTCCCGCGTTGTCCGCGAGCGAAGCGCCGGCGCGCGATTACGCGTTGCTCGCGCAGATCGACTTCCAGCATCCGCTCTTCGCCGCGTTCGCCGATCCGCGGTTCAGCGACTTCACGAAAATTCATTGGTGGAAACATCGCCGGCTCGACGTGACGCCGCTGACTGGCGCGCGCACCGTGGCGAAGTTCGATGACGGCGATCCGGCGATCGTGCAGGTGCCGCTCGGCCAGGGCAGCGTGGTCATTTTCACGAGCAGTTGGCGGCCGGTGGACAGCCAGCTCGCGCTGTCGTCGAAATTCGTTCCCCTGCTCCACGCACTGCTCGAGCAAAGCAGCACGCTGCCGCCGCAGAAGGCGCAATACTTCGTCGGCGAAGAAGTGCCGCTGCCCGGCGGCGCGCAGCCGCTCACCGTCCGGCAACCGGACGGCAAAGAAATCGCCGCCGCGCCCGGCAGCAAATTTTCCGCGACGGACCAGCCGGGGATTTATGCGGTGACGCCGGGCACGTCGCGGTTCGTAGTCAATCTCGCCCCCGAGGAAAGCCGGCTCGCACCGCTCGCGCCGGAGCGTTTCACCAGCCTCGGCGTGCCGCTGCGCACCGGTCGTGAATCCGCCGAGGAGATCGCGCGGCGCGAAGGCCAGGCGCAGGCCACGGAGATCGAGAGCCAGCAAAAGCTTTGGCGCTGGCTGCTCATCGCCGCGCTCGGACTCTTGTTGCTCGAAACCCTTTTTGCCGGGAAACTCTCGCGCACCTCAGGCAGTTCAACCGTCGCGCCCACATGATCACGCCGCTCCTCCGCACCGCCTTCGATCCCGTCGTCCAACGCCACCGGGCGACGCGTCGATGGCGGATCACCGGCTGGTCGCTGCTCGGGCTGGCCGCGGGCTTCGGACTGCTGGTCCTCACCGGGACTGATCACTGGTGGGCCTACCTGCTCCTCTTGCTCGCGGTCTGCGTCGTGCGCGCCATCTACGAGAATCGCGCCAAGAACGACGACCCCGATTACAACGAACTCGCCCGACGAATCGAGACGCGTCATCCGGAGTTGCACGCGCTGTTGCTCACCGCTGTCGAGCAAACGCCCGACCCGAGGACCCGGCGGCTCAGCTATCTCCAGCAGAAGGTCATCGCCGACGCGGTCGCCGCGAGCCGGCGCCTCGACTGGGTCCGCGCGGTGCCGGCGGCGCAGCTCTGGCAGGCGCGACTTTTCGCCGCGGTCGGCGCCGTCGCGCTCGGCTTTGTGATACTGGCGCCCATCCGCAAACCCGCGGCGCTGCCCGCCATCGCCAAAACCGCCCCGACGAAGGAAGCGGTGACCGTGAATCCCGGCGACACCGAGGTCGAACGCGGTTCGGGGCTGGTCGTGCTCGCCAATTTTCATCGCGACGTGCCGGGCGAAGCCACGCTCGTCATTCAGCCAAAAAACCAGCCGCCGCAGCGGATGCCGCTGGTCAAGAATCTGGACGATCCGGTGTTTGGCGGTGGCCTGCCGGAGGTGGATGTCGAACTCACCTACCGCGTGGAATACGCCGGACAAGCGACGCGCGATTTCACGGTCAAGGTCTTCGAACATCCGCGTCTTGACCGCGCCGACGCCACGCTCCACTTTCCCGAATACACCAAGCTGCCCGAGAAGCAGGTTCCCGACACGCGGCGCGTGAGTGCGGTCGAAGGGACGAAACTCGACGTGGCGTTTCAACTCAACAAGCCGGTGAAATCCGCAACGCTCGTCGCGAAAGACGGGACGCAGGTGCCACTGAAAGTGACGCCCGACCAGAGCGCGGTGCAGTTGAAGGATTTCGCGGTGAGCGCCAGCCAGACGTATGAGCTAAAGCTCGAAGACGCCGACGGGCGCGCGAATAAAATTCCGGCGCAATTCATCGTCGATGCGCTGGCCAATCGCCGGCCGGAACTGAAATTCCAAACGCCAAAGGGCGATCAGCGCGTGTCGCCGCTGGAAGAGGTCGCGTTCCGCGCGGAAGCGTGGGACGACTTCGGCCTGGCCCGCTACGGGCTCACGGTCAACGTCGCTGGGCGCGGGCAGCAGGATCTGGAACTCGGCCAGGCGACGCGCGCGGATGAAAAGCGCGCGGTCGCGCATTTAATGAAACTCGAAGAAGTCGGCGTGAAACCGGACGAACTCGTCTCGTGGTTTCTGTGGGCGGAAGACGTGGGGCCGAATGGCCAGCCGCGCCGCACCGAGACCGACATGTTTTTCGCGGAAGTCCGCCCGTTCGAGGAAATCTATCGCCGCGACGATGGCGAAGGCGGCGGTGGTGGTGGTGGCGCCGGCGCGGAGGCGCTCAAGCTGGCCGAACTGCAAAAACAGATCATCAACGCAACTTGGAATCTGAAACGCGCCGAAGAGGCCAATACCGCTGCGACGAAACCCAGCGAGAAGTATCTCAAGGACGAACCCGTGGTGCGCGATTCGCAAGCGGAGGCGCTCAAACAGGCGAATGAGCTGACCGCGGAGATCGAGGAACCGAAACTGCGCGCTTTTGCCGACAACGCCGTGAAGGAAATGCAAACCGCGCTCGATCACCTGTCCAAGGCGGAGAAAACCCCCGCGCCGTTACCCGATGCGTTGAACGCCGAGCAGGCGGCTTACAACGCGCTGCTCAAGCTCGCGGCGCACGAATTCCGCGTGAGCAAAAACAAGAGCCAGAGCAAAGGCCAGGGCGGCGGTCGGCAGCAGCAACAGCTCGATGAACTGGAGATGAAGGACGAGAAGGAGCGCTACGAAACGAAGAACGAAGCGGAGTCGCCGCAGAACGAGCAGCAGCGCGAACAGCTCGCGATTCTCAATCGACTGAAGGAATTGGCGCAGCGCCAGCAGGACATCAACGAGCGGCTCAAGGAATTGCAGACCGCGTTGCAGGCGGCGAACACCGAGCAGGAGAAGGAGGAGATTCGTCGCCAGCTCAAACGCCTGCGCGAGGAAGAGCAGGAGCTGCTCGCGGATATCGACGAGACGAAGCAGTCGATGGAGCAGTCGTCGCAGCAATCGCAATTGGCCGAGCAACGACAGCAGCTCGAAAAAACGCGCGCCGAAGCGCAGAAGACCGCGGAGGCATTGGAAAAAGGCGAGACTTCGCAGGCGCTGGCCAGCGGCACGCGGACGCAGCGCGAGCTGCAGGAGATGCGCGACGAGTTCCGCAAAAAAACGAGCGGACAGTTCAACGAGCAGATGCGCGAGATGCGCACCGACGCGCGGGAGCTCGCCGAACGGCAGCAGGCGATCGCGGAGAAACTGCAGCCGCAGCCGGGCAAGCCGGAACGCCGCACACTGGATGGCAGCAGCGAGCGCGAGCAGTTGGCCGAACAATTCACCAACCAGCAAAAGGATCTTGGCCAGCTTACTGACAAGATGAAATCCGTGAGCGAGCAGGCCGAAGCCGCCGAGCCGCTGCTGGCCAAGGAACTCTACGACGCGCTGCGCAAGACGACCCAGGCCGGCACGAGCGAAACGCTGGAGAAGTCGCAGATTCTGGCGGAGCGCGGTTACGCGCCGCAGGCGCAAAAATTCGAGGAGAAGGCGCGGCAGGAGATCGAGGACTTGAAGACCGGCGTGGAGCGCGCGGCGCAGAGTGTGCTCGGCGACGAAGCCGAGGCACTGCGGCAGGCGCGCGCCGAACTCGACACGCTGCGGGAGCAGATCGAACGCGAGCTTTCACGCGTGCGGCCCGATTTGGCGGATGCGAACTCCGCTGCCGGACAATCGCCCGGAACGCAGGCAGGCGCGGACGCGCAAAGTCCGGGGAGCGCAGGCGCCCCGCCTGCTGGCGACGGCGTCCCGCCATCACGCACTTCGGAGCCTGGGGAACAAGGGCAGCCCGGCACAAGCGGGCAGGAAGTTCGTCCCGACGAATCGAGCGGAGAGAGAAAGCCTGCGGAAGGCAGGCCAGAGGGTGGCCGCGGCGACGGCCAGCAAACGCCGGGGCCAGCACCCCAGACGGGTGCGCGCCCCGGAAACCCGCAGCCCGGTGGCCAGCAACCCGGCGCGCAACCCGGTGAAAGCAAAGCCGGCGAAAACAAGGACGGATCACCTTCGGAACAATCGGGCCAACAACCCGGCCAGGGTCAAAAGCCGGGTGAGCGTGGCCAGCAAGGACAGGGTAACCAACCTGGGCAACAACCCGGCGAAGGTCAGCAGCCCGGACAAGGTGGCCAGAACGGTCGCGGACAAATGGCCGGGCAAAGTGGCGAGCGAGGACAGGGCGAAGGCCAAGGCAGCGGACAAGGTCAGCAGACCGCGCAAAATTCTCAGACCAAAGGACAGGGACAAGGACTGGGCGGCGGCGAGGGCCAGGGCGCGGACTCTCAGCAGAGCGGACAACCCGGTCAGCCGAACCAACCCGGCGGTCAGCGCGCCGGCTCGCGGCTCAGCCAACTGGCTGGCGGTTCGCCACCGCGCGGCGGGACTCGCTCCGGCAGCAACGAAGGCGGCGGGATGTGGGGTGGCGGCGTGGAAGGCGAACAGGCCGGGCCGCTCACCGGCGAGAAATTCACTGAATGGTCCGATCGCCTGCGCAACGTCGAAGAGATGGTCGATGATCCCGGGCTGCGCACCGAAGCGGCGCGCATTCGCGAGCTAGCCAAAGGCATGCGCGTGGAATTCAAACGGCACAGCGTCGCGCCCAACTGGGACATCGTGAAATCGAAGATCAGCGCGCCGCTCGCCGAGTTGCGTAACCGCCTCACCGAGGAACTCGCCCGTCGCGAGTCGAAAGAAAACCTCGTGCCGATCGATCGCGATCCGGTGCCCAACAAATACGCCGAGCGCGTCCGGCGTTATTACGAAGAATTGGGGCGGAGTCGCTGATGGGTCTGACTTTCAATGGCCAGGCGTGGATGGTGCATGCCTATGTCGCCTTCGCCATCGCCTACATCCTCGTCGCCTGGACCTACGCGCGTTCGGGCGCGCCGACCTGGCTGCGCTACAGCGGCGGCGCGTTGAAGCTCATCGGCATCGCGGCACTGCTTTTATGCCTGCTCGAACCGATGCTGACCGGTTCGCGGGCCAAACCCGGCGCCAATGTCCTCGCGATGGTCGCCGACAATTCGTTGAGCATGACGCTGCGCGACCGCGATGCCAGCGAGTCGCGCGGGGAAGCGATGCGGCGCGTGCTCACCGGCGAACGCAATCTTTGGCACGCGCGATTGAAGGAAAACTTCGATGTCCGCGACTACCTCGCCGATACGCGACTGCAGCCGTCGCAGGATTTTCGGGAACTCGCCTTCGACGGGCGCACTACCGCGCTCGGCCACACGCTGGAGCAACTGCAGGAGCGCCATCGCGGGCAACCGCTCGCGGCGGTGGTGCTGCTCACTGACGGCATCGCGGCCGATCTCAGCGACCCCGAAAAGCTGCGCGCACTACCGCCGATTTACCCCGTGGTCTTCGGCAAGGAAGGCCCGGCGCGCGATCTCGCCGTGATGAACAGCGCGGTCACGCAAACGTCGTTCGAAGACGCGCCGGTGACCATTCAAGTCGATGCCGCGGCGACGGGATTCACCGGCGAAGACATTGTCGGGAAGCTCTTCGCCGTCGAAGCGGGCAAGGCTGCCGTGGACGCCAAACCTGTCGCGGAGCAAACCATGAAGGTGCCCGCCAACGACGGCAAACTCGTCTTCCGTTTTCAGATTCGCCCCGCGAAAACCGGCGTGCTCTTTTACCGTTTCGTCGCCGCGCCGAAACTCGTCGGCGCGACGGAAGCCACGCTGGCCAACAACGAAAGCATCATCACCGTGGACCGCGGCGCGGGGCCGTATCGCATCCTCTACGTCAGCGGGCGACCGAATTGGGAATACAAATTTTTGCGCCGCGCGGTCGAAGGCGACGACCAGACGCAGCTCGTCGCACTCATTCGCGTGGCCAATCGCGAGCCGAAGTTTGCCTTCCGCGGGCGCGCCGGCGAATCGAGCAACCCGCTCTTCCGCGGCTTCGGCAACCAGTCCAAGGAAGACATCGAGCGCTACGATCAGCCAGTCTTCGTGCGGCTGAATACGGCGGATGAATTCGAGCTGCGCGATGGATTTCCGAAGACACCCGAGGCGCTGTTCCAATATCGGGCGATCATCATCGACGATCTCGAAGCGGAGTTCTTCACCGCCGACCAGATGAGTCTGCTGCAGCGGTTCGTGAGCGAGCGCGGCGGCGGGCTACTGGCGCTCGGCGGCATGGAGTCGTTTCGCGAGGGCAAGTTCGCGCGCACCGCGATCGGCGACATGCTGCCCATTTATCTCGACCGCAAAACGGACGCGCCGCCAACCGGCCCGCTGCGCCTCGCGCTCACCCGCGAGGGGTGGCTGCAACCGTGGGCGCGGCTGCGCAGCAATGAAACCGACGAACGCCAGCGGCTCGGTGATCTGGCGGCTTTCGATGTGCTGAATCCGACCGCCGCACCGAAACCCGCGGCGACGGTCGTCGCGACGGTGACCGACGGGCAGCACGAGTTTCCGGCGCTGGTCACGCAACGCTTTGGCCGCGGGCGCACCGGCGCGTTGCTCGTCGGCGATTTCTGGCAATCCGGCATGGGCGATGAAAAGCGGCAGGGCGACCTGCTGAAAGCATGGCGGCAGATGGTTCGCTGGCTGGTCGCCGATGTGGCCGAGCCAGTGGAACTGCGCACCACCCCGCAGCCCGATGGGGCCAGCGTCCTCGTGCAGGTGCGGGCGCGCGATCCGAAATTCCAACCGCTCGACAACGCCACAGTGACGCTGAAAGTCACGCGCGCCGGCGCGGCTGAAAACGAAGCGCCGATCACGCTGACCGCGGAAGCTTCGACGGCCGAGCCCGGTCTTTACGAAGCGAGCTACATCCCGCGCGAAAGCGGCGGTTTTCGTCTTGAGGCGAGCGTTGCGAATGAAGGCGGCGCGGGCGCGGGCAGCGCGGCGACGGGCTGGACGAGCGATCTCGCGGCGGCGGAGTATCGCGATCTAAAACCAAACCGCGCGCTCATGGAGCAACTCGCGCGGCAGACGGGCGGCCGCGTCATTACGCCGGAGGAACTCGACACGTTCGCGCAGGAATTGCCGGAACAACGCGCGCCCGTCACCGAATCGTGGACACGCCCGCTGTGGCACACGCCGTGGATGTTTCTCTTCGCACTGGCGTGCTTCGTCGGCGAGTGGGGCCTGCGCCGCTGGAAAGGATTGGCATGACCCTGCAACACCCAGCGCCCCACATCCCGAGTTCCACGAGCGTCCCCGCCCGACGCGCCGCGTCGATCCTCCGACGTTCATTGTGGAGCGCTGGATGTTGGGCGTCCTGCGTCCTCGCGGCGCACGCCGATCCTGCGCCGTCGATGTTCATCGTCACTGGAGCCGGCGGCGAAGCGACCTACACCGACACTTTCACCAAATGGTCCGCGAACTGGCAGCAGGCCGGCAGCGCTGCAGGGATCGCACCGCTGCTGCTCGACCCAGCCGCTACCGACGCCCGCATCCGGCTGAAAGCCGCACTCGAAGCCGAACGCAAGGAAGGCACCGAGCCGCTCTGGCTCGTGCTGCTGGGTCACGGTGCGTTCGACGGACGCGATGGAAAATTCAATCTGCCCGGTGACGATCTCGCGGCTTCTGAGTTGGTGACGTGGCTGCAGCCCTTTCAGCGTCCGGTCATCGTCGTGTGTGGCTTCTCGGCCAGCGGCGCATTTCTCAAGCCCCTCTCCGCGGTCGGCCGCGTCGTCGTCACAGCGACGCGCAGCGGTTCGGAAAGCAACTACGCGCGGCTCGGCGGTTATTTGTCCGAGACCATCGCCAGCCCGGTGGCCGATCTCGACAAGGACGGGCAGACTTCCCTGCTCGAAGCGTGGCTGGCCGCCGCACAGCGCACCGCGGAGTTCTACAAAAACGACGACCGCCTCGCGACCGAACACACGCTCCTCGACGACAACGGCGACGGCCTCGGCACTCCAGCGGATTGGTTCCAAGGCATCCGCGCCGTGAAAAAATCGTCCGATCAGCGCGCCGCCGACGGCCTGCGCGCGCATCAGATTCATCTCGTCCCCAGCGCCGCGGAGCGCGTGTTGCCCGCTGCTAAAAAAGCAGAGCGGGATACGCTGGAGCGCGAACTTTCACAGTTACGGGAAAGTAAAGCCACGCTGCCCGAAAACGAATACTACGCGCAGCTCGAAGCGCTCCTGCTGCGCCTCGCGACAATTTATCGCGAGGGCAGTTAGCGCTCGGTCGCAGCCAATTCGGAGGGACGCGCTCCTGCGCGTCCGCTTCTCCACGCGAACGATGGGGAACACGCCGGAGCGTGTCCCTCCGATCCTCACCCTCGCTCCTCGATCGCGCGCTGCTTCTCCCGCTCCGCGGCGTAGAGTTTGGCGAATTTCACGCGCGGCTTCACAGGTTTGCCGACCTGCGCGTCGGGGATTGGATAACCGAGTTTTTCCAAAACGAAGATCGCCGCGCCGCGGATCGAGGCTTCCATCTCGTCGTTCGGATAAATCGTCTGACCGAGCACGTCGGCGAGGCGTTGCATGGCGGTGGCGGAGCGCTGAATACCACCACTGACAATGAACTTCGGCACGGTCTTTTCCGCGGCGAGGACCAGCTCTGCGATCCGCGCAACGCGGTGGTACGTCGCTTCGGTGATCGCCTGCAAAAGATCGAGCGCGGTGGTGTGCTGCGTGATGCCGTGGATCGAACCGGTCGCGTCTTCGTTCCATGTCGGCGCACGCTCCGCGGTCCAGAAGGGCAGCACGACGAGCCCGTGATCGGGACCGGGACGTTTCGCGAGTTCGACTTCGAGTTCCACTTCGCCCGCCAGTTTGAGCTCCCGCAGACACCACGCGCGGAGATTGCCGGCGTTGCTGACTGCGCCGCCGACGAGGAAACGCTTCGCGTCCACGCGATAGCAGAAGAGTCCCAGCGGCGCCTTCACTTCGCCGCGGTCGCGCATCACGCGCAACGCAGCGCTGGTGCCGACATTGATCGCGGCCAATCCGGGGCGGGTCGCGCCGGAGCCGAGATTACTCGCTGCGCCATCGCCGATGCCGGGGAACCAAGGCACGCCTTTGAGCTCGGGAAATTGCGCGGCCAGCGTGCCGCCGACAGGGGTGGGTTCGTCGCTGATCGGACGCAGTTGCGGCGCGGAAACGCTGCAGCGTTTCAGCAGGGCATCATCCCAGGCGAGCTTCGACGGATTGAAAAGTCCGGTACCGGTGGCCATGCCAATCGCGCAATTGGCATCGCCCGCGAGCGAGAGCTGAAGCCACTCCGCGGGCGACATCCACTGCTTCACCGAGAAAAATTTCCGCTTCTGCGTGCGCTGAAACCACACCAGCTTCGCCGGCCAGAACGACGCGCGGAGCATGCAACCGGTGCGCGCATGCGTGGGCTTTTCGCCCAGTTCCTTGCGCAACGCGGCGGCGTCCTCGCGACAGCGCGCATCGGCCCAAGTGATGATGTTGGTCAGCGCGGCGCCTTTCGCATCGCACCCGACGAGACTGTGCCAGAAGCAGGAAACGCCCAGGCCCGCGATCGGTCGGCCGCGCAGCGTCGCATCGCTGCGATAATGCTGCATCGTCTGTTCCAGGCAGCGGCGCACGGCGCTGAGCAGCACGCCCGGCTCCAGTTCCGCGCCGCCGTCCGCGGTGGTGAGCAGCGGATAGGACTGCTGCGCGGTGGTATTGGCGAGACGCTGTCCGCTCGTGTCGAAAAGCGCGGTGCGGGTGGAGGAAGTGCCGAGGTCGAGAGCGAGGATGAGTGCGGACATTTGGGAGCGGGAACGGCGCAAACTACAGCCGGGAGCAGGCTCGGGAAGCAATCGAAAAGGGGCCGCTTTCGGAGGGACTCGCTCCTGCGCGTTCCAAATCGGGGAACGCGCAGGAGCGCATCCCTCCGCGCTTTACATCTCGCGCGCCCACTCGGGCCGCTGCTTGAGATGGTAAAGCATTTCGCCGGCCTTGCGCACGAGCAGCACGCCTTCGTCTTCGCGGTCGGCGTAGCTTTCGATATCGATCGTCGCCGGGTCGCGGTAGCCGAGATTGATCGCCTTGCACACGTCCTCCGGGATCGACGTCGCCAGCGTCACCCGCACGCGGCATTGCTCCACGCCGTCCTCGAACTTTCCGATGCCCCGCACATGCGTGCTGTGCGCGATCGTGCCCCACGGGATGTCCTTAAACTTGTCCCACTGCTTGAGAAAATAATCGCGGCAGTGGTAGCCGATCTGCCGGATGAGATGCCCGTGCGTGACGCTGATTTCGTGAATGTGCGGCGCGTAGATGATCAGCTCGCCGCCATCCGCCACCACCGGCTCCAGCTTGTACATCCCTTTGCCACCGACCCAGAGTTCATCGTACATCTTCGGGAGTACCGAGAGCACAGTATGGAACGGGCGGTCCTTGTAGATGATGTGCAGTTTCTTCGAGAGCTCGGAAGCCTGATCCCAAGCCTCTTCCGGACTGCCGATGAAAAGGCCGGCGAGCTGCGCGTGATCCACGACCATGCACAGGCAGAGCTTCGGCACGGTGACCATCTGCCCCACGCGATCGACCACGCGGCGGACCGGCGTGTATTTGTTGCCGATGATCATCGGGTTGGTCACCACCGCGCCGAGCCAGTGGAAAAAGTTCAGCACCTCGGGGCCGCTCACGCCGGGGAAGAGATATTTGTTGCCGCCGCTGAAGCCCACAACTTCGTGCGGGAAAACCGGGCCGCAGATGACGATCTGGTCGTAGTCGTAGATGCGCGCGTTGATCTTCACCGGCACTTCCATCTCGAGCAGGCCGTCGGTCAGCGCGCGGGTGTCTTCGAGCGTCAAGTCGCCGATCTTGCGTAGCGCGGCGTCGTTGTCCCACTCGTGATTGAAGAACCGCACGCTCGCGAATTTCCCGCGCCGTTCTTCCACCGAAATCTCCAGCCGCTCGCAGATCGCTTCCTCGCTCATCGGCTGATGCGTGCCGAGCGCGATCATCACGTCGAAGTTCTTTGTCGCTCCGCCGATCTGGTCGAAGAGCCCCGCGAAAAGCATCCCCAGCGGGCAGGTGCGTGTCGCATCGGGCACGATGAGCAGCACCTTCTTGTCTCTGTAATCCTTGGCCGGGCAGGCCTGCGCGATCAGCGTGCGCGCTTGCTCGGCGGAGAGGTAGGTTCCGTGGGGGGCGGTGTGGGAGAGCGTGGACATGACGGGTAATTTAAACCCGGAGCCGAGCGCCGCGCCATCCCCGACTTCACCCCCTCCCGCGCGCGGCGCGATTGCAACGCCTCCTACTCCTCGAGCAACGCGAGGCGCGCCAGCTTGATCAATCCCTCTTCGATCGCGCGCTCCGTGATCGGCGCCGTCTCGGCGGTCCGCATCGCCTCTTCCATCGCGGCCCGCAAGCTCGCCCGATCGCGCGTTCCATCGAGCAAGCTCAGCAGGCTGCGGCCGAGTTGGTTGTCGATGCGCACGGTGGCGTGGACCAGCGTGGACACTTGATCGCCGCGTTCCAATTGGAGCCGGGCCAGCGCACTCGCCTTCGGCTTCTCGCTCGGTTCCACGACCATCCGCGGCCGATGCGTGCACAGCTCCAGAATGCCCGCGATCGACGCTTCGAGCAGCGCCATCGCCAGTTCTTCCCGATCCTCCGCGGCCTGCTTCTCCCCCACCCGGCCCAGATCGTTTCGGGCCTGCGCCAGCAGATCGCAAAAGGGAATCGCCGCCGGCCACACCGGCCCGAGCCGACGCAGCGCCGCTTTCACCAGCGGCCGATCCGTCTCCAGGTTCGTATTCTTCCACCCGAGAAATTGCTCGGGCGCATCCGGCGCCGCGGGCGGCTCAAGGGCCGGCCGAATCTCGCCCGACACGGCCAGCGACGCGAGATTCTCCGGATGCAGCCCGCGCAGGAGCGCGACTTCCTTCCGGCAAAGCAGCGTCTGCCGAAACCCCTTCAAGCCCAGGAAATCCCGGTATTGCTCACTCCGCACGATGTCGCCCGGATCGAGCTGCTGCAGGATCGCCTGCGCTTTCGGCGGACAGTCCAATTCGCGCAGCGCCGACAACTCCGCCTCGCCCACATATTGCAGGCCGTGCCGCTCCGCGACCGCCATGAATTCATGGAAGTAGAACGGTTGATTGTTCACGTTCAGATCATCGTGAAACAGCCCGCCGTCCTCGTACCCGGAGATACGGTCCATTTGCGCCGCCAGGATCTGCTGGTAGAGGCTGCCTTCCTTCACCGATTCGGAGAGGAAGCGGATCAGCCCGCGCGCCTGGCGCACCTGTTCCTCCGGCGCCGCGCAGTTTGCGGCGTGGTAGCGCATCATCCCGCGCACCAGCTCGCGGAGATGCCCGCCCGGATATGCATTGTAGCTGATGAACGCCACGCCGTTTTCCGTGAGCCGGTCGCGGCACACGGCCATCACTTTCTCCCGCACCGCTTCCGGCACCCACGAATAAAGCCCGTGCGCGACGATGTAATCGAACTGCCCAAGCTCCTCACTCACTTCCTCCTCACCCACCTCCTCCACGCTCATCTGCCGGAGGGAAACATGAGCCATCTCCAGCCGCGCGCTCATCGCCTGCCCCCGCGCGATCGGCTGCGCCGCCGGATCGATCCCGACGAATTCGCTCTCCGGCATCCCGTAGGCCATCGCCAGCAGATTCATCCCATCGCCACACCCCAGTTCCAGCACCCGGCAACGCGCGGGCGAGGCGGGCTGCATCCCCGCGAGGATCGCGATGGTCGCCAGACGATCCGGCATCGTATCGATGTAGACCGCCCCGGGATATGTCACCGCATCGTAATCATTAGCCGGCGCGCCGGGCGCGGGATCCGTTGCGGGGCCCGCGGGAGCTTGATCGCTTGGTTTCATAAGGGGGCGGATAAGGGGCCTGCTCGGAGTGCTTTCATCCAGCTTTTTCCTCAGCGGATGTCCGCCGGCGAGGCTTCGGACGCGGTAAAAAGGATCCCCGATGTTGGCCTGTTGCCACAGCCTGAAAAACCAAGGCACTCCCACCTCCTTCAATCCCCTCGCCCGCATGGGCAAGATCGTCTCCGGCAAGAAAGGCAGCGTCGTCCTGGACAGTCCCTTTGCCGAAGCCAAGGAAGTCGTCGGCGGTTACCTCGCCGACGAATTCGGCGTGGGTTTGGCAGGGGAAATTCGGGACTCGCCGGGTGCGCTGGATCTCTGCTTCATTCGCGCGATGTCCGAGAACGCACCCAATTCTCCCGCGAAAGGCGCCCTTCCCCGGGGCACGTTCAATCTCTGGATTGATGGCGAGAAAAACCCGGACGCCTTTGAGCCGGGCGTTCGGCAGCGTTGGGGAGATTTCCAGTTTGGCAGCGAGATCTGCGTGGTGTGCTCCGATGGGCCCACGCTGGCGGCGACGCTGCGCATGGGTTCGGAAAACCCGCGGCACCTCTTCCGCATCCCCTTGGCGCTACCGCGGACGCGCCGCCGCCACCTGATCACGATCGGTTGGAGCAAGGGCGCCATGAAGGTGCTGCTGGACTCAAAGGTGATCACGGAAGTGCCGGTGACCTTCATTCTGTGGTTCGCGTTTGTGAGCGGAATCCTGTGTTCGCACTGGAGCGTGCGATTTACCTGATCGTCCGCCGCAGCGCGGCATTTCCCGCCGGCGAACCAGCCGCTTCAGCAACGAACGGCGGAGCGCCTCAGATCGTCTGGCTCAGGTAGCCGCCATCGACGCGGATGTCCGTGCCGGTGATGAAGCTGCTGGCCTTTTCCGCCGCGAGGAAGATGCACGCGCCGATGAGTTCTTCGCTTTTGCCAAAGCGGTTCATCGGGGTGTGGCCCCAGATCGCTTGAGTGCGCGCGGTCGGTGAACCGTCGTCGTTGAAGAGCAGCTTGCGGTTTTGCTCCGCCGGGAAAAAGCCGGGAGTAAGGGTGTTCACGCGGACGCCTTTGGTCGCCCATTCGCGGGCGAGGACTTGCGAGAGATTCATCACCGCGGCCTTGCTCGCGGAATAAGCAACGACGCGGGAAAGAGGCAGGTGCGCGGAGACGCTGGCGATATTGATAATCGAACCACGGCCACGGGCGCACATCGCGGGACCGAATTCCTGGCAGGGCAGAAGGACGCCGCCGACAAGGTTGAGGTCAAAGTTCGCGCGCCAGTCATCGAGGGCGATGGACTCGACGGAGCGTTCGGCGGTGACGGTAACCTTCGGGTCGTTGCCGCCGGCGGCATTGACGAGGATCGTCGGCGCACCGAGCGAACTGGTGATGGCCTCGTGCGCGGCGTGGACGGATTCGCGCGCCATGGCATCGGCGCTGAAAAAGTGGGCGGTGCCGCCGGCGTCGCGGATGGCTTTCACCCGGGCTTCGCCACGTTCGGCGTTGCGACCGAGAACGGCGACGGTGGCACCAGCGGCGGCCAGACCATCGGCCAGCGCACCACCGAGCACGCCCGTGGCACCGATGACAACCGCGACTTCATTTGAGAGATCAAAAAGTTGGGACATAATGGGGTCCGCTCAAGACAGCGAAGCAGCTCTCCCTTGGCAAGCACCGCCTGCCAAAACCCTGCGCCAGCGGCCCGCTCAAGTCCACAACGCCACGACGAGGAACCAGCCGATCATCAGCGCGGCGATGATCAGTTTGGCGACCATCCCGGCGGTCGTACCGAGGAAGGTGCCCCAAGTCGAGCGTCCCGCCGGGAGCAGCCCTTTGCCACCGATCAATTCGCCCGCGAGGACGCCGATGAGCGGACCGACGAAGATGCCAATCAGCCCGAAAAACAGCCCGACGATCGCGCCTAGGATGCCGCCGATCGCGCCCCATTTCGTCGCGCCGAATTTCTTCGCACCGATCGAACCGCTGATCAGATCCAAGACATAGGAAATGACCGTCAGGACAAGTAATCCGCCGAGCGTCCACCAGCCGACGCTGTGCGTTTCGCCCAGCATGAAACGGTGCAGCACCGCCCCCGCGAAGATGATCGTCGTGCCGGGCAGCAGCGGCACCACGGTGCCGATCAATCCGACCAGCATGAGCACGAGCGTCAGCGTCCACCAAACGGTCTCGTTCATTGCGAATTTTGCATTTCGGATTTTAAAGATTTGATGCGCCGTTCGCCTGCAATTAAGACGCGCAGGCTCACTTCCCAAACTAAATCTAAATCATAAATCCCCATGGCACTCTCCGTCGGCACCAAAGCTCCTGATTTCACCCTCAAGTCCAAAAACGCGGACGGTCTGCGCGATGTCTCGCTAAGCGCGAACTTCGGCAAAAAGAACACCGTCCTACTCTTCTTCCCGCTGGCCTTCACCGGCGTCTGCACCCAGGAAATGTGCGACATCACCGCCGGGCTTAGCGCCTACGGCGACCTGAATGCCGAAGTCATCGCGATCAGCGTGGACAGCCCTTTTGCGCAGGAAGCGTGGGCGCAGAAGGAAAAGATCGGCATCACCATCGCCAGCGATCTGAACAAAACGACGGCGAAGAACTACGAGACCTTGCTCGACGATCTCATCGACCTCGGCAGCGTCTCTGCGCGCGCGGCGTTCGTCATCGATAAAGACGGTGTGATCCAATACAGCGAGCAAACCCCGACGCCGAAAGATCTTCCGAACTTCGACGCGGTCAAAGCCGCGCTCGCGAAGCTCGGTTAATCGTTCCGTTTCACACCCCTCTCAACGCCTGCCTCGGCCATGAAGACCTGGCACTACGCCATCACCGCGTCGCAGCGCGAATCCGCGCCCGAAACCGAACTGCCGAACCTCGTGACCGGTGGCCTGCTGCAACCCAGCACGCTCGTCTGGACCGACGGCATGGCGGCTTGGGAGCCGGCGGGCAAGGTGCTGGCGCAGTATTTCCCGAGCAACGCGGTGGTCGCCGGTCCGCCTCCGCTGCCCGCGGGGGGAGCCGCGCCGACGAAGCGGTCGCACGAGATCGACTTTGAGATTCACGGCGACGATCTGCAGATGGTGGAGATCGAGCTCGACCCCAACGAAACCGTGATCGCCGAAGCCGGCGGCATGTGTTTCATGGAGGAAGGCATCGAGTTCGAAACAAAGATGGGCGACGGCTCGGCGCCGACGGGCGGCTTCTTCGGCGCGCTGAAGAGCATCGGCAAACGCGTGCTCACCGGGGAGTCGATCTTCATGACGCACTTCACGAATCGCGGCGGGCGGAAAAGCAAAGTTTCCTTCGCCGCGCCGTATCCGGGCAAAGTCATCCCGCTCGATCTCTCCAAGTTCGGCGGCGAAATCCTTTGTGAAAAGGACGCGTTCCTTTGTGCCGCGCTCGGGACCTCGATCGGTATTGCCTTCAACAAGAAACTCGGCGCCGGCCTCTTCGGCGGGGAGGGCTTTATTCTCCAGCGTTTGCAGGGCGATGGCCTCGCGTTCGTGCACGCTGGCGGCGCGATCATTCGTCGCGATTTGAAGGGCGAAACCCTGCGCGTGGATACGGGCTGCCTCGTCGCCATGACCTCTGGGATCGATTACGACATCCAGCGCGCGGGCAATTTAAAATCGATGTTCTTCGGCGGCGAAGGACTCTTCCTCACCACCCTCCGCGGCCACGGAACCGTCTGGCTGCAGAGCCTACCGTTTTCGCGCCTCGCCGACCGCATCATCGCCGGCGCACCGTCTTCCGGCGGCAGCGCCAAAGGCGAGGGCAGCGTTTTGGGCGGGCTCGGGCGGATGTTCGACGGCGAATAAGCTCCGCCGACCGCGCGGCTAGGCCACTGGGCCTTGTCGTCCTTTGATGAACGAGATGATGAAGAGGATGAGGAAGACGACGAACAGGACTTTGGCGATCCAGGCGGCGGTGCCGGCGACGACACCGAAGCCGAGGACGCCGGCGATCAGCGCGACGACGAGGAAGATAATTGCGTAGTTAAGCATGGGATAAACCTTTCTTTCCCCATGCATCGCACGCCTCCACCGCCGCGCGTGTCTCTATTTTACAGGATCGGCGGAGGGGGGTCCCGGTTTTCGGCCCTCCAGCAACGCGGCAAGGATGAACAATCCCGCCGCAATGCAAATGCAACTGTCGGCGACGTTGAACGCCGGCCACGGATTGGCGAAACGCACGTGCAGATCGAAGAGCAGGAAATCCACGACGTGCCCATGGAGCAGGCGGTCGGTGAGATTGCCCAGAATCCCGGCGAGGAGCAGCGCCACGCCCCAGCGCGACAACCGATCGGGAAACGCGCCGCGCAGATAGAAGATCACCAGACCGATCAGCGCGACGAATGAGAGTCCAATGAAGAACTTGTTGTTGCCCGTGAAGGCGCTGAAGGCCGCGCCGGTGTTCCCGAAATAAACGAGGTCGAAGAAGTTCGGGATGATCGTGCGGTGCTCGTGGTAGGCAAAGTTCTGGACGATCCAGACCTTCGTCGCCTGGTCGAGGGCGTAGAGCGGCAGCGCGATGGCGAGGAGGAACTTCATGCGGCGGGGACGACTTCCGCGCAGCGTTCGCAGAGTTCGGGTTGGGCGCTGATGGTGCCGACGCTCTCGCGATGCCTCCAGCAGCGGGCGCACTTCGCGCGCGTCGTGCGGACCACGCGGGCGGTGGTCTCGGCGCCCGCCGTGATCGTCAGGTCGCTGAGAATGAAGAACTCCTCCAACTCCTCGGAGCGGCCTTGCAGCGCGGCGAGCAGCGGCTCGTCGGCGAGTTGCAGCGTCACCGCGCCTTCCAGCGCGTTGCCGATTTCCTTGGCCTGACGCGCTGGCTCGATGGCCTGCGCGATCACGCCGCGCAGCTTGAGCAATTGCTCGACTTGCGCTTCGAGCGCGGTGTCGCGCAGCGCAGCATCGGCTGCGGGGAAGAGTTCGAGATGCACCGCCGACTTCCTGCCGGAGAACTGCCACGCTTCATCCGCGGTGAACGCGAGGATCGGCGCGAGCAAGCGCGCGAGCGCGTCGAAGACCTGCGCCATCACGGCCTGCGTGGCGCGGCGGCGCGGAGAATCGGCGGGGTCGCAGTAGAGTCGGTCCTTCGTGATGTCCACGTAGAGCGCGCTGATATCCACGGTCACAAATTGATTCAGCGTCTGGAAGACCTTGCGGAAATCGTACTCTGCATACGCCGCGCGGCAGGTCTCGATCACTTCCTGCAGCCGCGAAAGCACCCAGCGGTCAATCATCGTAGCTTCGGAGGGACACGCTCCTGCGTGTCCCTGATCCTCGCGGGAAGTGGGACGCGCAGGAGCGCGTCCCTCCGGGTAATCCGAAAGATTAGCGAGCAGGATGCGCAGGATGTTGCGGAAGCTGCGATACGACTCGGCCAACCCCTTGAAGCTCTCCTCCGAGAACGGCACTTCGTTTTGGTAATCCACGCTCGCCGCCCACAGACGCACGATGTCCGCGCCGTATTTGCCGACGAAATGCTCGGCGTTCATCGGCTTCGCGTAAGTCCCCTGCTCCGACTTCGACACCTTCTTGCGCGTGTCCTTATCCACCACGAAGCCGTGCGTGATCACCGTCTTGTAAGGCGCGTGCCCATAGAGCGCGATGCTCGTCATGAGCGACGACTGGAACCAGCCGCGGTGCTGATCCGTCGCCTCAATATAAACGTCCGCGACCGGCGAGCCGCCGAGTTCCGGGCGCTTGGCCGTGACTGCGGTGTGGGAAACGCCGGAGTCGATCCAGACATCGAGCGTGTCGTTGCGCCGCGTCGTGCCCGCCGGCAAATCCAGCAACTGCGCCCATTCCGCGTCGTTCTTCTCGAACCACAGATTCGTCCCGTGCTGCTCGACGAGATCCGCGACCTTGCGCGCGTTCTCCGAGCTGAGGATCGCCTTGCCGTCCGTATCGTAGAAGACCGGCAGCGGCACGCCCCACGTCCGCTGGCGCGAGATGCACCAGTCCGGCCGCGACTCCACCGTGCCGTAGATGCGATTGCGGCCCCAATGCGGCAGCCACGTCACGCCATCAATCGCCGCCAGCGCGTCGGCGCGCAGCGCATCGATCTTAATGAAAAACTGCTCGACCGCGCGGAAGACCACCGGCGTCTTCGAGCGCCAGCAGTGCGGATAACTGTGCGGATACGCGTGCTCCGCGAGCAGCGTCTTGTTGCCCCGGAGATGCGCGACCACATCCTTGTTCGCGTCAAAGACATACTTGCCCGTCCATTCCGGCATGCCCGCTTCCTCGGTCAGCTTGCCCGCGTCATCCACCGGCGAAAGGATCGGCAGCCCGTGCTGCTTGCCCGCGAGATAATCGTCCGCGCCATGCCCCGGCGCGACATGCACCTGGCCGGTGCCCGTGTCCATCGTCACGAAGTCCGCCGTGATCACCCGCGACGTGCGGCCGAGGAACGGATGCTGCGCTTCCAAGCCCGCGAGCTGTTCACCCTTCACCGTCGCCACTTCGCCGAAAACCGTCAGCTCCGTCTCGCGCACGAACGCCTCGAGCAACGGACGCGCGACGAAGAAATCCTCCGCCCACCCGTCACGCCCGAGCGTCGCCAGGACGTATTCCTGACGCGGCGCCACCGCGATCGCCACGTTCGCCGGGAGCGTCCACGGCGTCGTCGTCCAGATCACCAGATTCGCCTTGCCCGCCAGTTCGCCCGTCACGATCGGAAATTTGACGTAGATCGCCGGATCCGTGCGGTCGGCGTATTCCACCTCCGCCTCGGCCAGCGCCGTCTGCGCGCCCGTACTCCAGTACACCGGCTTCTTCGCCTGATACACGAGCCCCTTCTCCACGAACGCCGCGAAGGCCCGGATGATCTCCGCCTCGTAGCCCGGCGCGAGCGTGAGATACGGATCCTCCCACTCGCCGAACACGCCCAGCCGCTTGAATTGCCCGCGCTGGATGTCGATGAATTTTCTCGCATACGCCTCGCTCTTCTGCCGCACTTCGACCGGCGAAAGCCCGCGCGATTCCTTCACCACCTTGAACTCGATCGGCAGCCCGTGGCAGTCCCAGCCCGGCACAAACGGCGCGCGAAATCCGGCCATCGTCTTCGACTTCACGATCAGATCCTTCAGCACCTTGTTCAGCGCCGTCCCCATGTGGACATCGCCATTCGCAAAGGGCGGCCCGTCATGCAGCACAAAGAGCGGCCCATCCTTCCGCGCCTCCTGCACCTGAGCATAAAGCCCCTGCGCTTCCCAGTTCTTCAGCCGCTCCGGTTCGCGGCTCACGAGATCCGCCTTCATCGGAAAATCCGTCTTGGGCAGGTGCAGAGTGTCTTTGTAATTCATCGGATTTTCTTGGGAAAAGGGCGGCGAGCCTACGCGCGCCCCGAGGGCGGGTCAATTCGCCAACCGCATTCGCACCGCTCCATTTTCGCCACCCATTTCCCGCGCCGATCAGCGGTCTGGAGCCGGGAGCGCCTGGCCGATGACTTTCGTCCAAAGGGCGTAGCCCTTGGCGTTCATGTGCAGACGGTCCGCGACAAAGATGTCGGGCAGCGGCAAACCGTCCTCGCCGAGCATGGGCGCGAAGACGTCGATATATTGCAGTCCGCTATTTTTCCGGACGTAATCCTCGACCAGGGCGTTGGCGGCTTTGACGCGTTCGACTTGGGCCCAGCGCTTCGGGTTTCCGGCAATCGTGACATACGCGATCGTCGTTTCGGGCAGAGCGCTGCGCACTTTTTTTACCAGCGCCTTAAAATCGGCGAGGATTCGCTCGGGCGTTTTGCCGACGTTCACATCGTTCCCGCCCGCATAAACCACGACCATGCGGGGTGCATACGGCAGCACGATGCGGTCGGCGAAATAAGCGCTGTCGCTCATCTGCGAGCCGCCGAACCCGCGATTTAACACCCGGTGCCGGGGAAAATCCTCGGCCAGCGTTTTCCACAACCGGATGCTCGAGCTGCCGATGAAGACGATGCCTCCCTTTTCCGGCGACTGGATGCGGTCCGCCGTTTCATAGGCGGCAATGTCCTTCTCCCACTTGGCTGAGGGATGCGGCGACTCCTTCGCAAGCAGCCTCGGGCCGAAGCACAGGCAGAGCGAAAGAAGGATCGGGAACGAAGTCTGCAGGAAACGCATGAGCAAGAAATGCCAAAGGGCGCCGCATTCGACAAGGCGCGGGACGCCTCTTTTTTCCGCCGGCAAGACGGGTGGCGTCTAGGAGATCTTCTGCGTGCCTTTGGGTCCGCTGGCGGCCGGCGCGGGGGTCATTTTGACGGTCGGCTGGCTCGGCAGTTTCATCGACGGTTGCGGACGTGGCGCGAGACGCGCAGTGGGGGCGTTGGACAACGCCTCCGCTGCGGGAACGGACGTCGCCATCGGGGGCCTGGCCAAGGGGCGAATTCCGCTTCCCAAGCCGGGCGGTGCTTTGACGGGCGTCGCCGGTGTGACGGCCGCGGCGGGCGTGACCGGAGTCACCGTGACCGGACGAGCCGGGCCAGCGACCGCCACGGCAGGCGTTCTCGGCAGTGGGGAAAACGGCTTGCTCGGCAAAGAGGAAGGTGGAGGCAGATTGCTCGGCACCGGCGCGGCGGCGGGCGCATTCGGTCCGACCGGAGCAGCAGGCGCGGACGGCGCGGACGGCGCAGAGACCGGCTGCGGCATTTTCGTTTCAACCGGCTGCGCGGGCGCCGCGGCGGGCGTCTTGGGCAACGGCGCAAAGGGCCGCATCGGCGAACTAGGTGCGGCTGGAGCTTTCGCGGGCGTCGGCGCAGGCGCGGGCTGCTCCACCGGCGATTCCGCCGCCGGAGCGGCCTTCGGTACGGGCACTTCCACGCGGATTTCCTCCGTCGGTTTCGAGATCTGCGCCGCGAGCGCCGCCGCGGCCGCTTTCGGCTGCAGGGCGATTTCTTCCACTCCGCCGGCTTTGGCGCGCAAATCGGTGATTTCGCGCTGCACGCCGTCGTAGGCGAGTTGCAGGTTCACCCGGTCGCGCTTCAAGACCGCGAGGTCGGTTTTGAGGCGGTTGACGTCGTTTTCCAGCGTGAGTCGCTGTTCCTTCAAGGCTTCCCGCTCGACGACTACTTTATCGAATTCTTCCTTGGACACGGCCAGGGCCGTCCCGTCATTTGCCATCGGTCGCGCCAGTCGCAGGGCGGCCGATTCTTCGCGCAACGCCTCCACCGTGGCTTTCAACTCCGCATTATCTTTCCGCACGGTATTGATTTCGCTCCGCGTGGGGAAGCTTTCCACCTCCTCGACGGCACCCACCGCCTCAGGGTTAAACTGCGCCTCGACCGTGCCGAAAGTGATCGTGCAGGCCTCGTTCAGGTGATAGTCGGTGACCTTTTGCCCGTTGACGAACGTGCCGTTCGAAGAGCCGCGATCATGGAGCCGATAGTGACCGTGCTCGCTGATCAGTTCCGCGTGAAAGCCGGAAACCGTGCGGTCAATGATCTGGATGGTATTGAACGGCAAACGCCCGATGGTCAGGCGGGCGCCGGTGAGAGCGATGACGATGGGTTCGTCCTTTTCAGGGAGGGTAAGACGGAGGCTGGCCATGAGAATGGAGCGTAATTGTGGAGGTGAACTCGGGGAAGTAGTCGCGCTACTCATGCACGAACGCAACTGTGTTTCTTTATCAAATCGCGCTCCGGCGTCAGCGAAGGCGAAATCAGCTCGCCTGATGCGTGGAACGCCGTACCCAAACTGCCAAAGCCGCCTGAAGTTCGCTCCAGAGCGTCGCCGAGCGGCCGCTGCGGAAACGCACCCGCGCCCGCTCCCCCGGCGCCAGCCCAGCTCCATCCGCGAGATCGACAATGGCGGTGAAATGCGGCTCGGCGAGTTCGTAAGTGGGCTGCGCGTCTCCGGAAGCCGTTCCTTCGGCAGCCCGCCGCAGCGCGAGCGGACCGCCCGCGAGAGCTGTCAACGCCGCGTGCACCGGCTCCCGCGTCGCGCGCGCTTCCACCCGAGTAAGGCGCCCCTTGAGAACCGCGCCCCGGCCCTCAATGCGGACCCGGAGCGTCTGATCGAGCGCGGCGCGGAAGTGCGGCGCATCCCGTTCGCTGACCGCGACCTTGACCTCGCTCCCGTCGGCGTGGCCGAGGCGCAGCACTTCTTCGCCAGGCGAAAAGAAAACGCCGTGGAGCCGACCGAGCCGGAGCCCGGTCACCCGCCCCGCGAACGGCGCCCGGATTTCCAACGTGCGGAGAAATTGGGCGCGCTCGGCGATCTCCTTGCGCAGCGACTCACACTTGGCCTCCTCGGACTGAAAGGCCGCCACGTCTTCGCGCGTGTAGGCGAGCCGGGCCCGCAGTTCCTGCTGGGCGAGCGCGATGCGACGGCCCGCCAATTCGGCGGCCGCTTCGTCATTCTGCAACTCGACCAGTAACTGCCCGGCGGCGACGGTTTCACCGTCCCCGACCAGTTCGCGCACCACGAAACCGGAACATTCCGCGCGCAGCACCTGCATCTCCGCCATTTCAACCACTCCCGCGCTCGAAACCGCGCGATGCCACGGCACGAAAAACACCGCGCCACCGAGCGCGAGGAGCGCCGCCGTACGCAGCGCCAGCGTGCTCCATCGGCCCGCCCCGGAATGAATCGCTCCGGCCAGCGAGCCGCAAAAACGCCCGAATGGCAGCGCCACCCACAACCCCGCCGCGAGCACCGCCAGCAACAACCCACCGCCCCGCAGCGCGACGCTCGCCGCGAGCAGCAGCCCGGCCAGAATCAGCCATTGCCAGAGCCACGCGGTCATCCCGTAAATCGCTACGATCCACGCTTCGCGCGTCGCTGGCCAGAGCGGGCGCGCCGCTTTCCCGCCGAGCAGCAGCCAGGCCAGCGCCCGCTGCATCCATGATCGGCCGCGCGTCGCCAGATTCGGGAGATCGAGCAGATCGCTGAGGAGATAGTAGCCGTCGAAACGCATCAGCGGATTGGCGTTGAAAAAGAGGGTCAGCACCGTGCCGGTCACCACGACATCGTGCGCCAGCGTGTGCAGAGTGCCGGGCGAAGTGTGCGTCCAGACAATCGCCGCGAGCCCGGCAAGAAAGAATTCCACGTAAAGTCCCGCCGCCGAAACCATCATCCGCCGCCCGCGCGAGGCGAGGCCGAGGCTGGCCGTGGCATCGACGTAACCCATCGGCACGAAGAGCACAAAAATCAGACCCGCTTCGCGCACCGCCGCGCCGAAGTGTTTACAAAAAACGCCGTGTCCGAATTCGTGCGCCACTTTCAAACCCGCCCACGCCACGAACAGCCAGAGCCAGTTGTCGCGCGCCAGAAAGGCGTCGGAGTCCGCGGCGAAGCGCGGCCAATTCATGCCCACCTGCGCCGCGCCGCCGAGCACGACGATCAGCCACACGACAAATCCGCCTCCGCCCAGCGCTGGCCGGAGCAGCGGCTCCGCGCGGTTAAAAAAACGATCCGGGCGAAAGAGCGGCAGTTTGCAGATCAGCGGATTCAACCACTTCACCGCCGACTGCAGCGCCCGCTCCGCGTGCTCGCGATTACTCGGGCCGCCGCGGGCACTCTCGATCGCGAGAAGATTCTGGCTCTTCAGCCAGGCGAGGATTTGCAGCGCCTCCCCCTCCGTGAACGCCTCGCCGCCTTCGCGCGCCAGCCGGGCGAGCAGCCCCGCCACCGGCAGCGTACCGTCGAGCGCGCGGATGAACCGGTATTCGGCAAGTCCGACGCGGTGAAAGCGCGACGACGCCGGATCTTCGATCACACACACCCGCCGCCCGCCCTGCTCCTGCACCGCAAAGCGCAGGCCGTCGCGCAGCCGCGGGCGCAGCGCCTCGGTCTCGCGCACGGAGAAATTTTCGGTCACCGGAGTCATCACCAGAAAAGCGTCGTGACGAGCCAGTCCCAGAACCGATGCCCGACGATCCAGACCAGCGGCCGGCGCTCGCTCTCGATGCTCGCGCGGCCCCGCATCCCGGGGCGCAATTCCACGACGCGATCCGCGGCAATGTCCGCCTCGACGATGAAAACATTGCGCCCTTCGCGCTGCTCGCTCTGTGGATGCACGCGGCGCAGCGTACTCTCCCAACGCCCGCCGCCAAAGGCTTCCAGCCGCACGCGGACCGGCTGGCCCGCCTGCACGCGGCTGATCTCGCGGTCCGGCACATCGATCTCGACAATGAGGGCATCGAGCGGCGCGACCTCCCACAGCACCTGGCCGCGCGGCACCGGCTGGCCTTCCGCGCGGCGGAGATCGCCGGAGACGACCACGCCCGCGAGCGGCGCTTTCACTTCGAGGAGCGCCAGCTTGCGACGAACGAGCTCGAGTTCCTGACCGACACTCTGCGCTTCGAAATTGGCGACCTGGGCGGCGGCGTAATCCGCGCCGTCGCCCTGCTCGCGACCGCTGCTCATCGCCCGGTCCCGCTGCTTCAGCGCGCGCTCGCGGGCCGCGGTCAATTCCGCTTCCTTGAGTTTCAGTTCGCGATTGTCGAGTTCGCCGAGCGGCTGGCCCTCGCGCACCGCATCGCCCGGCCGCACGAAGCTCCGCCGCAATTGGCCATCAAACGGCGCGGCGATGACCTGCTTGACCGTCGGGGCGATGCGGCAATCCGCGCCGATCCGATAATGAAACGGCCACGCGAGGAGCAGCGCCACCGCGCCGGCGCCCATCCCGATCGCCCGCCGGCGATGCGCGCTGGCCATGCGCCAGAGCCGCTGCGCGGCGAAGAGCGCTGGCTGCGGACGGGCCCGCTCCAGCAGGTCGAAAAGCACCGGCACAAACGGCGCGGCCGCTTCCACCACCGGCGCATCGGTGGGAGCAGACGGGGCGGTCCATTCCAGCAGCACCGCACCGCGACCCCGCGGCAGCGGGAGGGTGAAAAGGCGCGCCGCGCCAGTGGCGGTGCGGAGGATTTCGTGCGCCGCTGTCTCCTCCGAGTGCGGACTACCCGCCGTGAAGTCCAACGCTTCGCCGCGGGCGAGCGCTTCCCGCATCGCCGCCTCGAAAGGCTGATGGCTGGGGCTTTTCCAGTCGATCCGCGCGGCGCCGGAAATAGCCGTCATCCGCACCGCACCGCGGCGCGCGAATCCGAGATAAGCCCGCGTGCAACCGAGGTCGGTGCAGAGCAGATCGAGCGCGAGACGGCAGGCTTGATCGAAATCGAGTTCGCGGCCCACGCGGCGAAAAAGCGCGAGCAGGCCGGAGGTGCGTTCGAGGACGCCGTGCAGTTCGGCGGTCGCGCGCCGTTGCTCCTGGTAGAGCAGGTAGCCCGCGAACGCCTGCAGCAGGACCACAAAGGCGGGCAGATCGCCGGATCGCGCCACGCCGAGTTGGGCGATCAGCCAGCCCCGCGAATGACCCTCCCGCCAGACCGGTACCGCCAGCGTGTAACCTTCCGGGCCGAGCGCGGGTGCGGGCAAAATCATCGCCTTCTCCGCATCGAAGCACGCGCGCAATTTCCCCAACCCCGCCACCGCCGGCCCCTCCACAAAGTCGCGTTCCCCTGCCGGCAGCCAGGCCACGGTGCGGGCGGCGAGCAGCGTCCGCAACAAACGCAGCAGCGGTTCGACGACCTCGCCCTCGGCATGCGCCGCCCATTGCGCCTGCAACCGCTGGGCATCGGGCGCGGCCCCGGCGAGGGGCGGCGCCGACGCGTCGGAGCGCACGGTGGAGGGCGAAGTCTGCGGAGTCATGGGATACCCTCTCGATTAGCAAGCGGAAGGCCATCCATCGGGGGAAAGACCGGTCAAACCAAGTTCTTGCCCGCGCGCGCAAAGAAGCGTATCACCCTCCGGGCATTAAGCCTGCTGCACTCGGACGACTGAACCGAACGCCACGCCATGGAAAATCTGCCCTCAATCCTGATCGCCGAAGATGACGAACGCACGCGCATCCTCCTGCAAGCCATGCTCCAGACGCTCGGCTTCCCCATCGCCGGCACGGCCAGCGACGGCCAGGAAGCGGTCGAGAAAACTTTCAGCCTGAACCCCGGCGCCCTGCTCCTCGACATCGGGATGCCGGTGCTCAATGGACTCGAAGCCGCGCGCCAGATCCTCGCCCGGCAGACCATCCCGATCGTCGTCCTGACCGGCCTGACCGACGATGAAACCCTGGAAGAAGCGCGCCAGATCGGCGTCCAGGCCTTTCTCATCAAACCGCTGGCCAGCAAGGAACAACTGCGGTCGGCCATCGCCATCGCCACCTCGCTCTGCGAACGGCAGCGCGCCGATCAAGTCCGGATCGCCGCCCTCGCAGAAACGCTGCAGACCACGCGCGCCACGACCGCCCCGCGCGTCCTTTCCAGCTACGGCCTGACCCAGCGCGAAACCCAGGTGCTGCAACTTCTCGCCGAAGGCCGCGCGAATGTGGAGATCGGCACGGAACTCGAACTTTCGCCGCGCACCGTGGAAAAGCATGTCGAGCACATCCTGCAAAAGCTCGGCGTCAAATCCCGCGCCGCCGCCACGCGGATGGTCAGCGAGGCTCCGCGGCGACGGTCCCGCAAAGTCTGATCGGCCGGCGCGCGCCGTTCGCTCTCATTTCCCGGAAGCCACGCCTTCGCTCGGCAGAAATTCGCCGCCGTATTTCACCGGCCCGAGTTGGAGCGGATTGGCGAGATCGAGCCCGTGCAGCAGCGGCGCCGGGTCATCGTTGAGCGGCACATCGCCGGATGGCGCGAGGAAATGGCCGGGGTTCAGCGCGGCCGGGGCGTAATAGGCCCGCAGATTGTGGCCCGCATTGCTCCCGAAGCTGTAGGGCGCGCTGATTTGCTGGATCCGCACATCGCTCGGCGCGTCCCGCAGCACCGTGGAACTGAAGTTGGCCAGCCAGTTCCCGCCGGCGTCGGCCATGACCGTTTGCGAACCGATGTGCACGCCGTTCGCATTGTAGAGATCGATGACCAGCGTCGCGCCCGGATCCGCTTCACCGGCATAGATCGGCGCCAGCGGCAGCATGGCCGGACGCCAGACATCGATGGGCCGCAGCATCGGCCGGAACGGCCCGGTCGGCGTGCCTCCCACCGTGGTGTCGGGCCTCGCGAAATTCCGGAAACTGTCGAAGGCGAAGACGAAGGGCGCTGGCGCCGCTGCCTCCACGCTGGGAGCCGGGAGCGGCGCGACGGTCGGATCCGTGACCATCGCCATTCCCTGCGCGATGGCGTTGGTCATCGGCCCGCTCGTCACCGTCACCTGCAAGGTGAAGGTTTCATCCGTCTCCGCGATCTGGTCCACGACGATCGGCGTCCGCACGAGGATGCTCGTCATCCCCGGCGCGAAGGTCGCGCTCGTGCCCTCGACCCAGGTCACGCCCCCGTCCGTGGAGATCTGGAGATTGCCGGCGCCCGGCGCCCCAAAGTCGATGCCGCCTCCGAGGGCCGTACCCGCGAGCAACACGAAGTCCACGTCAATCGCGATCCCCGACGGATTGCTGAGCGTGACCGTGAACTGCCCAAACAGATCGGTGCCTTCAAGCACGCGGATGCTCGATACGCTCAAGGTCGGCGTATCGTCGTTCGTTCCGCCGACGCCCGTGCCGTCGTCCATGATCGTGCCGGTGCCGGGGGCACCGACGATGACCGTATTGACCGGGTTGCTCAGAGTGACGGTGAACGTCTCGGCCCCCTCAAAAGTAGCGTCGTCGAGGATCGGCAACGTGATCGTCTGCGTCGTCTCGCCCGGCGCGAAATTCACCGTCCCGCTTCCGCCGGTGTAGTCCGCACCGTCAGTCGCGGCCCCGTCGCTCGTGCCATAGTCCACGCTGATCGTCAGCCCGCTCGGACCGCTCAGCGCCACGGTAAAAGTCACCGTGCCGGCTGCTTCATTCACGGTCACGTCGTCGATCGACACGGTCGGATTGGCATCGTTGTCGGTCACCGTTGCCGTGCCTGTCGCCGCGGCATTCGCCGTCGGTCCAACGGTCCGGGTCGCGGTCAGAGTAAAGATCTCGACGGCTTCCGCGAACAGGTCTTCGCCGAGCGGCGTACGCACGAGCACGCTGGTCGTCCCCGCGGCGATGATCGCGCTCGTCGCGTTGTTCCAACTCGCCCCGCCGTCGGTGGACACCTGCAAATTGCTCGCGTCGGCCGCACCGTAATCCGCGCCGCCGCCGAGCGCCGTGCCGCTGTTCAGCACGAATTCGACCACGACCGCGCTGCTCGCGGGATTGCTCAGTTGCACCGTGAACTGCGCATATCCATCGACGCCCTCCGTCACTGCGGCGTCCGATACGCTCAGCTGAGGGCGGTCGTCGTCCACCCCGCCTGCGCCCGTGCCGTCGTCGAGGATCGTGCCCGTGCCCGAACCGTCCGTGAGGCTCGCATTCATCGGATTGCTCAGCGTTACCGTGAACCCTTCACTGCCCTCGAAAATCGAGTCGTTCAGAATCGAGACGGTGATCGTCTGGCTGGTCACACCGGGCGCGAAAATCAGCATTCCGAGATTGCCCGTGTAGTCCGCGCCGGCGGTTGCCGTCGAGTCGCCGGTGGCGTAATCGACGGCCACGTCACGACCGCTGGGCGCGCTCATGGTCACGGTGAATGTCGCGGTGCCGGCCGCTTCATTGATCGTGACGTCATTGATCGACAAGCCCGGCGCAACGTCGTCGTCATTGACCGTCGCCGTGCTGACCACGCTGGTATTGCTCGTCGGCCCGCTCGTCCGGGTGGCCGTGAGCGTAAAAGTCTCCGCCGCTTCATCCAGCGCATCCGAGGCGATCGGCGTGCGCACGAGAACCGCAGTTGCCCCGGGCGCAAAGGTCACGCTCGTCGCTTCCACCCATGATGCTCCGCCGTCGGTGGAAACCTGCAGATTACCCGCGCCGCCCGTCCCGAAATCGGTGCCGCCGCTGATCGCGGTTATTTCCGCCAAAGCGAGGTCGAAGCTGATCGCCATCGTCGCCGGATTGCTCAAGGTCAACGTGAAGACCGCGTGCGAATCACCATCTTCGGTCACGCTCACGTCGGCCATCGAGACCGCCGGCAGGTCATTGTCCGTGCCGCCCGCGCCCGTGCCGTCGTCGAGGATCGTGCCGACGCCGACCGCGCTGGCGAGCGTCGCGTTCGTCTCGCCGCTCAAGGTGACGTTAAAGCTTTCACTGCCTTCGAACGTCGTGTCGTTCAAAATCGTCACGGTCAGCGTCCGGCTCGTCTCCCCCGGCAGGAAAGTGAGGGTGCCGGTGGCCCCGGTAAAGTCCGCCCCGCTCGTGGCCGTGCCGCTGCCCGTCGCGTAGTTGACCGTCACCGTCTGCCCGCTCGCCGCGCTCAAGGTCACGGTGAAGGTCGCCGTGCCCGCACCTTCGTTGACCGTGACCCCATTGATCGCCAGCGACGGCGCGGCATCGTCGTCGGTGATCGTCGCCGTGCCCGACGCGCCCGCGTTACTCGTGGCGCCCGTGATGACCGTGGCCGAGAGGGAGAATTCCTCCAATGGTTCATCGAGCAAATCGTCGCTGATCGCGGTGCGTACCAGCACGCTCGTCTGGCCGGCGGCGATCGTGACCGTTGTGGCGTCGCTCCAACTCGCCCCGCCATTCGTCGAGACCTGCAAATTGCTCGCATTCCCCGCACCGTAATCGGTGCCGCCGCCCGTCGCGCTGCCACTGCTCATCACGAGTCCGACGTCGACCGGCGAGGTCGAGACATTCGAGAGCGCCACCGTGAAGACGGCGTGCGGGTGCGTTCCCTCCATGACCACCGGGCTGCTCACGCTCAAGGTCGGCGTGTCATCGTCCGTGCCGCCGAAACCCGTTCCGTCATCGTTGATCGTGCCCACGCCGGTGTCATCGGCGATGGTCCCATTCACCGCGCCGCTGAGGAGAACGAAGAACGTCTCGCTGCTCTCGAAAGTGCCATCATCGAGGATCGGCACCGTCAGCGTCTGGCTGGTGTCGCCGGGTCCGAAGGTCAGCACGCCGCTGGTCGCGGTGAAGTCGCTGCCCGCGGCCGCCGTGCCATTTGCCGTCGCGTAATTCACCGTCACGGTCTGGCTGGTGACCGCGCTCAGCGTCACCGTGAAGGTCGCCGTGCCGGCTGCTTCATTCACGGTCACGTCATCGATCGTGAGGGTCGGCGGGCCGTCGTCGTCGGAAATCGTCGCCGTGCCCGTGGCCGCGGCGTTGGTGGTGGTGCCGGCAGTTCGGGTGGCGGTGAGGGTGAACGCCTCGGACGCTTCGTTGAAGGTGTCGTTGGCGATCGGCGTCCGCACGAGCACACTCCCGGAGCCGGCGGCGATCGTCGCCGTGGTGGCGTCCGCCCAGCTCGCGCCGCCATCGGTTGAGACCTGCAGATTGCCCGCGCCAGTCGTGCCGAAGTCCTCCGCCGCACCGCTCGCGGTGTCTGCGGCGAACGCCAGGGCAAGGCTCACGTCGGTCGTGGAAAGATTCGACAGGCTCACCGTGAAAACCGCGAACGAATTGACGCCTTCGGTGACGCTCACGTTCGCCACGCTCAGTGTCGGGCGGTCATCGTCCGTCCCGCCCGCGCCGGTCCCATCGTCCAGAATTGTCGCCGACCCGGTGCCGTCGCTGATCGTCGCATTCACCGCCGCGCTGAGCAGCACGGTGAAGTTTTCGCTGCCTTCAAAAACGGTGTCGCCGAGGATCGGCACGGAGATCGTCTGGCTGGTCACACCGGGACCGAAGATCAGGCTTCCGCTGGTCGCCGCAAAATCGACGCCCGACGTTGCCGTGCCGCTGCTCGCCGCGAAGTCCACCGTGACGAATCGCCCGCTCGGCGCGTTCAGCGTCACCGTGAAAGTTGCGGTGCCCCTGCCCTCATTGATGATCAGGTCGTCGATGACCAGCGACGGCAAGGCCTCATTGTCATCGATCGTCGCCGTGCCCATCGCCGTGGCGTTCACGGTCGGGCCGGAAAGGCGCGTCGCCGTCAGCGTGAAAGTTTCGGAAGCTTCACTCAGCACATCGTCGGTGATCGGCGTCCGCACGAGGATGCTCGTCGAACCCGCCGCAATGGTCGCCGTCGTGGCGTCGCTCCAGCTTGCGCCGCCATCGGTGGAGACCTGCAAATTATCTAGACCGGCGGTGCCGTAGTCCGTCCCCGCGCCAACTGCCGTGCCGTCCGCCAGCGCCAGCGCCACGCTCACGTCCGTGGTCGCGGCATTGGAGAGGCTGACCGTGAAGATCGCAAACCCGGCGGCGTTTTCCGTCAACGTGACATTCGAAACACCGAGCGATGGCGTGTCGTTGTCCGTTCCGCCCGCGCCGCTGCCATCATCGAGGATCGTCCCCGCGCCCGTTCCGTCGGCGATGGTGGCGTTGACCGCTCCGGTCAAAGTCACCGTGAACGTCTCGCTGCTTTCAAAAATCGCGTCATCGAGAATCGGCACGGTGATCGTTTGGCTCGTCGCACCGAGCGCGAAGGTTAGCGTTCCCGAACCGCTCACGTAATCGGCTCCCGCCGTCGCGGTGTCGTTGCCTGTCGCAAAATCCACGCTCACCACGCGCCCGCTCGGCGCGCTCAAGGTCACGGTGAAACTGGCGGTGCCCGCCTGTTCATTGACCGTGACGTCGCTGATCGCCAGCGACGGCGTCGGGTCGTTGTCGGTGATCGTCGCCGTGGCCGTGGCCGCGAGATTCGTGGTCGTCCCGGAGGTCCGCGTCGCGGTCAGGGTGAAAGTTTCGGACGATTCATCGAGCGCGTCGTCATTGATCGGCGTGCGCGCGAGGACAGTGGTCGTGCCGGGCGCGAAGGTCACCGTCGCGCCGTCGCTCCAGGTCGCGCCGCCATCGGTCGAGACCTGCAAATTGCCCGCGCCCCCTGCACCGTAATCCGTGCCCCCACCAAGCGCCGAGCTATCGGCGAGCACCAGACTCACTTCCACCGGCGTCGTCGAGGGCTGGGAAAGACTGACCGTGAAAACGGCGTGCGACTGCACCCCTTCGGTGGCCGCGGTGTTGGTGACACTGAGCGTCGGCGTGTCGTCGTCCGTCCCGCCCGAACCCGTCCCGTCATCCAGGATCGTGCCCGTGCCAGTGGCCGTCGCGATGCTCGCATTGACCGCCCCGCTCAAGGTCACGGTGAAAGATTCGCTCTGCTCGAAGAGCGAATCATCGGCGACCAGCAGCGTCACCGTCTGGCTCGTCGTGCCGGGCGCAAAGGTCAGCGTTCCGCTGCCCGCGGTGTAATCGCTGCCGGCGGTCGCCGTCCCGTCCGCGGTCGCATAGTTGACGCTCACCGTCTGGCCGCTCGCCGCGTTCAGGGTCACGGTGAAAGTGATCGTTCCGGCGTCTTCGTTGACGCTCACGCCGTTGATCGAAAGTGCCGGCGGCGCGTCATTGTCGGCGATCGTCGCGGTGCCCGCGGCGCTGGTGTTGCTCGTCGTGCCACCCGTCACCGTGGCGGTCAGCGTGAAGGTCTCCGCGACTTCGTCGAGCGGATCGTTGATCACCGGAGTACGCACCAGCACACTCGTCGCGCCGGGCGCGAAGCTCACGTTGGACGCCACGCTCCAGCTCGTTCCGCCGTCGGTCGAGACTTCGAGACCCGCCCCGTAGTCCGTCCCCAAGCCAACCGCTGTGCCGTCGGCCAGTGCGAGGTTTACATCCACGGCGGTCGTCGAAGGGTTCGACAGGCTCACCGTGAAAACCGCGTGGGTTTCCACGCCCTCCGCCACCGCCGGACTGCTCACGCTCAGCGCGGGAATGTCGTTATCCGTTCCGCCCGCGCCCGTGCCGTCATCGAAGATCAGACCGACGCCGGTGGCATCGGCGATAGTGGCGTTCGTCGCGCCGCTGAGCGTCACATTAAACGTTTCGCTGCCCTCGAAAATCGTGTCGTTCAGAATCGGTACGACGATCGTCTGACTGGTCACTCCGGCCGCAAAATTCAGAACCCCGGAAACCGCGGTGAAATCCGCGCCTGCCGCCGCGGAGCCGTCGTTCAGCGTATAGCTGACGCTGGTGGCCAGGCTGCTCGGCGCATCGAGCGTCACGGTGAAAGTCATCGTGCCGGCGGCTTCGTTGACCGCCACGTCGTCGATCGAAAACTGCGGGGGCGGATCGTTGTCGGTGATCGTCACCGTCCCGGTGGCGCTGGCATTGCTCGTCGGTCCGGCAGTCCGGGTCGCCGTCAGGATGAAAGTCTCCGCGACCTCATCGAGCAGATCGTTCGTGATCGGCGTGCGCACGAGCACGCTCGTATTCCCCGCCGTGATGACCGCGCTCGTCGCCGCGCTCCAACTCAGCCCGCTATCGGTTGACACTTCCAGGCCCGCTCCAAAATCCGTGCCGCCGCCGGTCGCCGTTCCGTCCGTCAACGACAGGCTGAGGGAAACCGCCGTTGTTGCCGGATTCGAGAGGCTCACGAGGAACACCGCATGCGTGCTCGCGCCCTCGGTCACGCTCACGTCCGAGACGCTCAGCAACGGCGTGTCGTTGTCTGTGCCGCCGAGGCCGCCGCCGTTGTCGAGGATCGTGCCAATGCCCGTCGCGTCCGCGATCGTCGCATTGACGGCGCCGCTGAGCAGTAGCGTAAAGCTCTCGCTGTTTTCAAAAGTCGGGTCGTCGAGGATCGAAACGGTGAACGTCTGCGTCGTCTCTCCCGCCGCGAAGAAGAGCGTCCCGCTGGTCCCGATGAAGTCGGCGCCAGCCGTCGCCGTGCCGCTGGCGGTGGCGTAGTTGACCTCCACATCCAGTCCGCTCGGCGCGCTCAGCGTGACCGTGAAAGTCGCCGTGCCGGCGGCTTCGTTGACCGTCACGTTGTTGACCGACAGCGTCGGCGCGCCGTCGTCATCCGCCAGCGTCGCGGTTCCGGTGACGCTCGTATTCGTGGTCGTCCCGGCGGTGCGCGCCGCGGTCAGCGTGAAATTTTCGAGCGTCTCAAAGAGCGCGTCGTTCACGATCGGCGTGCGCACCAGCAGGCTGGTGCTGCCTGGGGCGAAACTCGCCGTGGCCACGTCCGCCCAACTCGCGCCGTTGTCCGTCGAAACCTCGAGATTGCCCACGCCCGCCGTCCCGTAATCCGTACCGAGTCCCAATGCGGAATCATCCGTAAGCGCCAGCGCCAGATCCACCGCGGTCGTCGAGGCGTTCGAAAGGGTGACGGTGAAAACCGCAAATGCGTCCGTCCCCTCGGTGACATTGACGTCGGTGATCGCGAGCGTCGGCGTGTCGTTGTCGGTTCCGCCGAGACCAGTGCCATCGTCCCGAATCGTCCCCTGCCCGTCGGTGTCCGCGATCGTCGCATTCGTCGGCGCGCTCAGGACCACGAGGAAGGCTTCGCTGTTTTCAAAAACCGCATCGTCGAGAATGGAGATGCTCACCGTCTGGCTCGTCACGCCCGGCGTAAAAATCAGCGTGCCGCTCTTGGCGGTAAAGTCCGCACCCGCCGTCGCCGTCCCGGCGCTGGTCGCGTAATTCACCGCGACCGTTTGCCCACTGGCCCCGCTCAACGTGACGGTGAAGGTCGCAACACCTGCGCCTTCGTTGATCGTCACATCATCGATCACCACGGAAGGCAGCGCGTCGTTGTCGGTGATCGTCACCGTGCCGGTCGCGCTGGCATTGGTCGTCGTCCCTGCGGTGCGCGTGACCGTCAACGTGAAAGTTTCCGCCACTTCATTGAGCGCGTCGTTGGTGATCGGCGTGCGGACCAGCACGCTCAGGCTCCCCGGATCGATCGTGACACTGCTCGCATCCGTCCATGATCCGCCGCCGTCGGTGGACACCTGGAGATTGCCCGCGCCACCGGTGCCGTAATCGGTCCCGCCGCCGACCGCCGTCCCGTTGACCAGCGCCAGATTGAAAATCACCGCCGTCGTCGAGCCGTTGGAAAGACTGACCGCAAACACCGCGTGGCTCTCGACGCCTTCCGTCACCGCAAGGCTGCTCACGGCGAAAGATGGCCGGTCGTTGTCCGTTCCGCCGGAGCCGGTGCCATTGTCGAGGATCGTCCCCACGCCGGTCGCATCGGTGATCGTCGCATTCGTCGCGCCGCTCAGCATTACCTCGTAGGCCTCGCTGTTCTCGAAGGTCGTGTCGTTGAGGATCGCCACCGTGATCGTCTGGCTGGTCACGCCCGCGGCGAAAGTCAGCGTGCCCGACACTCCAGTGAAGTCCGCGCCGCTGGTCGCCGTGCCGCTGCCCGTCGCGTAATCGACGGTCACGACCTGCCCGCTCGGCGCGTTCAGCGTCACGGTGAAAGTCGCCGTACCCGCGGCTTCGTTGACGGTCACGTCGTTGATCACGAGCGTCGGCGTGGCGTCGTTATCGGTGATCGTCGCCGTGCCGGTGGCCGTCGCGTTGAGCGTCGCTCCAGAGGTGCGGGTCGCGGTCAGGGCGAAAGTTTCGGCCGCTTCGTTGAGCAGGTCGTTGGTGATTGGCGTGCGCACGAGCACGCTCAGCGACCCCGCAGCAATCGTCGCGGTCGTGGAGGAGTTCCACGTCGTACCTCCGTCGGTCGAGACTTCGGGCGCGGCGCTGAAATCCACTCCGCCGCCGACCGCGGTGCCATTCGTGAGCGCGAGACTCACGCTCACCGGCGTGGTCGAGAGATTGGACAGACTCACGCTGAAGACGGCGTGGCCGGCGTCCTCGGCGACCGTCACATTCGAAACCGCCAGCGCTGGCCGGTCGTTGTCCGCGCCGCCCGCGCCGGTGCCATCGTCGAGGATCGTGCCGACACCGGTCGCATCGGCAATGCCCGCATTGACTGCGCCGCTCAGCAGCACGGTGAAAGCTTCGCTGTTCTCGTAAACGGCATCGTCGAGGATCGTCACCGTCACCGTCTGGCTCAGCACGCCCGCCGCAAAATTCAGCACCCCGCTCGTCGTGCTGAAATCGGCACCCGCCGCCGCCGTGCCGCCCACCGTCGTGTAGTTGACGCTGATGTCCTGGCCGCTCACCGCGCTGAGGGAAACCGTGAACGTGGCCGTACCCGCCGCTTCATTGACCGTCACATCGTCGATCAGCAGCACGGGCGCACCATCGTTATCGATGATGTCCGCGGTGCCCGTACCGGCGGTGTTCGTCGTCGCGCCGGCCGTGCGCGTCGCGGTCAGCGTGAACTGCTCGGTGGACTCCGCGAGGGCGTCATTGATGATGGGCGTCCTCACGAGCACGCTCATCGTGCCGGCGAGGATGGTCGCGCTGGTGGCGTCGCTCCACGAAGCGCCGTTGTCCGTGGATACCTGGAGATTTCCGAGGCCCGCGGTGCCGAAGTCAACGCCCCCAGCGGTAGCCGTGCCGCTGGCCAGCGCGAGTGCCACGCTGACGTTGGTCGTCGAGAGATTTGAGAGGCTGACCGAAAAGACCGCGTGCGTCTGACCGCCCTCGCTCGCCGTGACGTTCGAGACATTGAGCGTCGGCGTGTCGTTGTTCGTCCCGCCGAAACCGGTGCCGTCGTCGAGGATCGTCCCGACGCCCACGCCGTCCGCGATCGTGGCGTTGACCGCCGCGCTCAGAAGCACGGTGAAGCTCTCGCTGCCCTCGAAAACAACGTCATTGATAATCGGCACGGTGATCGTCTGGCTTGTGACGCCTGCGGCGAAAGTCAGGGTGCCGGTGGACGTGGCGAAATCGACCCCGCCCGTGGCCGTGCCGCTGTTCGTCGCGTAGTTGACCGTCACCGTCTGGCCGCTGACCACACCGAGCGTCACGGTGAACGTCGCCGTCCCCGCGCCTTCGTTGAACGTCACGTCGTTGATCGCCAGGGACGGCGCCGGATCATTGTCCGCGATGGTCGCCGTTCCTGTGGCCGCGGCATTCGTCGTCGCGCCGGCGGTCCGCGTCGCGGTCAGCGTGAACGTCTCCGGTGCCTCGTCGAGCGCGTCGTTGGCCACCGGGGTGCGCACAAGCACGCTCAAGGTGCCCGCGGCGATCGTCGCGCTGTTCGCATCCGCCCAGGTCGATCCGCCATTGGTGGACACCTGGAGATTACCGGCCCCACTCGTCCCGTAGTCCGTGCCGCCGCCGACCCCTGTTCCATCGGCGAGGGCCAGCGAAACGATGACCGCCGTGGTCGAAAGATTCGACAGGCTGACCGCAAACACCGCGTGGCCATCGACGCCTTCGGTCGCGGTGGAACTCGAGACCGTCAGGGTCGGCGTGTCGTTGTTCGTCCCGCCATCGCCCGTGCCATCGTCGTAAATCGTCCCGATACCCAGGCTGTCCGCGATCGTCGCGTTGAGCGGCGCGCTGAGCAGCACGTTGAAAGTCTCGCTGCCCTCGAAGGTGCCGTCGTTGAGGAGGGCGACGGTCAGCGTCTGGCTGGTCACGCCTGCGGCGAAAGTCAGGGTGCCGCTCTTGCTCAGAAAGTCCGCGCCGGCGGTGGCCGTGCCGTTGCTCGTCGCGTAATTCACTGTGATCGGCAAACTGCTCGGCGCATCGAGCGTCACCGTGAAGGTCGCGGTACCCGCGCCTTCGTTCACCGACACGTCATTGATCGAGAGCGTCGGCGGCGGATCGTTGTCGGCGATCGTCGCCGTGCCGGTGGCCGTGGCATTGGTCGTCGCGCCGGAAGTCCGCGTCGCCGTCAGCGTGAAGTTCTCCGCCACTTCGTCGAGCAGGTCGTTGTTGATCGGCGTCCGCACGAGCACGCTCAAGCTTCCCGCGGCGAGGGTCGCGGTCGTGGACGGAGTCCAGATCGTTCCGCCGTCCGTGGAGACTTCCAGTCCGGCGCCGAAATCCGTACCGCCGCCCGTCGCCGTGCCGTTGACCAGCGTGAGATTGAAGGCGACCGCAGTCGTCGAAAGATTGGAGAGCGCGAGCGTGAAAACCGCGAAATTGTCGGTGCCTTCGCTGACCGCGGGATCGGTGATGCTGACCGTCGGCGTATCGTTGTCGCTCCCGCCGGAACCGCTACCGTCGTCGGTGATCGTGCCCACGCCGAAGCCGTCGGCGATGGTCGCGTTGGTCGGCGCGCTCAGCGTCATGTTGAAGGCTTCGCTGTTCTCGAAAGTGGCGTCGTTCAGGATCGTGACGGTGATCGTCTGGCTGATCACGCCGGCCGCGAAGTTCAGCGTTCCGCTCGCCCCCATGAAGTCTGCGCCGCTCGTCGCCGTCCCGCTGCTGGTCGCATAGTTCACGCTCACCGGCAGGCCGCTCGGCGCGCTCAACGTCACCGTAAAAGTCGCGGTGCCGGCCGCCTCGTTCACTGCCACGTCGTTGATCGACATCGCCGGCGGCGCGTCGTCGTCGTTGATCGTTGCCGTGGCGACCACGCTGGCGTTGGTCGTCGTGCCGGCGGTACGCGTCACCGTCAGCGTGAACGTCTCCGCGTTCTCATCGAGCGCGTCGTTATTGATCGGCGTCCGCACGAGCACGCTCAAGCTTCCCGCGGCGATCGTCGCGCTCGAGCCCGCGCTCCAGTTCGCCCCGCCGTCCGTCGAGACTTCCAGGCCGGCGCCGAAATCCGTGCCGCCGCCCGTCGCTGTCCCCGCGGTCAACGCGAGGCCGAAGACGGTCGGAGTGGCCGCGGTGTTCGAAAGGCTGATCGTGAAAACTGCGTGGGGATTCGTGCCTTCGGTCACCGTCGCGTTGGTCACGCTCGCCGTCGGCGTATCGTTGTCCGTCCCACCACCGCCGGTGCCGTTATCGCGGATCGTCCCGACGCCCAGGCCGTCCGCGATCGTGGCGTTGACCGCCCCGCTCAGGAGCATGTTGAACCTTTCGCTGTTCTCGAAAATCGTGTCGTTGAGGATCGGCACGGTGATCGTTTGGCTGACGACGCCCACCGCAAAATTCAACGTCCCGCTGGTGCCGGTGAAGTCCGTGCCCGAGACCGCGGTGCCGCTGCTCGTCGCGTAACCGACGCTGACCGGCAGCCCGCTGGCCGCGCTCAAGGTCACGGTGAACGTCGCCGTCCCCGCGCCTTCGTTGAACGTCACGTCGTTGATCGCCAGTGACGGCGCCGGATCGTTGTCGGTGATGGTCGCCGTGCCGGTCGCGCTCGCGTTGGTCGTCGTGCCGGCGGTGCGGGTCGCGGTCAGGGTAAAGTTCTCCGACGCTTCGTCGAGCAGGTCGTTGTTGATCGGCGTCCGGACAAATACCGTGGTCGCGCCGGCGGCGAAAGTCACACTCGTCGCGTTGCTCCAGACCGTGCCATTGGTCGAGACTTGCAGATTGGTCACACCCGCCGCGCCATAATCCGTCCCACCACCCGTGGCCGTGCCGGCAGTCAATCCGAGACTCACCGTGACCGCCGTCGCGGGCGCAGTGTTGAGGCTGAGCATGAACACGGCGAAGTTAGCGGTGCCTTCCGTGACCGTCGGGTTGCTGATGCTCAACGTCGGCGGAACTTCACCAAAGTTGTAGCCGGTCGCATTCGAGCCAGCGCCGAGCAGGATGCCGCTGATGCTGTCGCCGGGGTTCGCCGCGGTGCCACCCGCAGTGCCAGCCACATCCGTCCCATCCACGAATCCACTCGGTTGAGCCAACTCGGTGATCGTGTAACCGGAGGCGTTGGCCGCTCGCAGACTGGCGAAGGAATAGACGCCCGAGGCGTTCGTCGCGACCGTCGTGTTCACCGCGGCACCGGCCACATCCGTGCCAGTGATGCGGACGTTCACGCCGGAAATGCCAACCTCGGAGCCTCCCTTCACGCCGTTGTTGTCGGCGTCGTTGTAAACCGTGCCGGAAATGGTGGAATAGATTGAGGTCGTCTTGTCCACGAAAAGCGTCGTGTTGTTCGCGGCATCGACCTTGGTGTCCATGAACGAGACGCCGGACACCCGCGTCGTATCCGTCGCGCCCGCGCCGGCGTTCGGGGTCACGCGGAGGATGTAGTTGCCGGTCTGTCTGGCGGCAATGACCCCGGTATCGACTTTGCCATCGCCATCCGTGTCGGTCAGCGCCACGCCCCCGGAGGTGAACAATTGCGCGGTATAATTCGCCGCCGTTCCCGAGAGCGTGAAATTGATAATGTCGGAGGTGAGGAAATTGTTCCTGACCGTGAAAGCGTGATCCACCGGCGTTCCGATGCTCGTGTAAAGCGACGTGTTCGCCGTCATCGCGAAATTGCCCGCCCGCGTCGAGACCACGTCGGAAAGCACCAGACGCTGCCCGGCCCCGGTATTAGCTTCGAAGCTCGTCTGGTTGTCCGCCGTCCAGTTCGAGACCCGGTAGGTCCAGACTCCGGCGTCGGCGTTGGTCAGGCCGGTGATCGTGTCCCCTCCGGAATTCAGCGTACCCCCAGCGCCATTCCAAACGCCATTCCCGGAAACGGTCCCGGCAACCGTCGTGCCGTTTGGGCGGACGTAGGTGATCGCGGACGCGCCGCCATCGACATCAAAGTTTCGCAAATAGAGGCTGCTCGTACCGGGTCCGACGAAGAAATAAAACTCCCGCGTCCCAGCGACGCTTTGCTGGTAGCTGGACTGGTAGGAGCCCAACGCCCCGCCGCTCTGCGAGACCGAGATGGTGTAGGAGTTGTCGTCGTCGTTGTTCCCCACCGTCGCGTCGCCACTGATCGGCCGCGCGCCCGTTTCCGCCTTCACGTAATATATCCCCGCCGCAGTGACGTTAAACGTCACATTGGTGCCATCCGCGGCCGTATTCGGGACCGTCACTGCGGCGCTCGCCACCGTGGCCCGGTCCGCGGCGAGCAGGGTAAAGCGCGCCGGATCGCGGGCGCCACGGACCTCGTCGTTGCCGCCCGGCGCGGTATCCGCATCATTCACCGTGATGCCCACCGAGCCGCCACCCGCCGTTAGCATCGCGTCGGTCACTTCCACCGCGATGTAATGCGCCCGATCCGTGCTCGATGTCTCGCTCGCCGTATACCAGTCCCCAATCGTGGCCCCCGCCGACTGCCCGCTCGTCTGGAGATAGACCGGCGCGGTCACAGGAAATAGGGAGGCGTCGCAGAGGATGCGATCTTCGCAGGATTCGAGGAGGAGAGGACGGCGCGTCATGAACAAGGAGCGTGAAAAGCTCCGATGAGATGAGCAGGAATCGGGGCAGGTCAGGAAAAACCGTGGGAATACCCGCCGCCGAGTAGGGGTTTTCCCCGGTTGGCGCATGCCTTGCTAGAGAAGCAAGCCATTCCTGAATGCTGCCCATGCCTCCTTTCAATGCTCCCACTCTATCATTTTTGAGAAAAACGCCAGGCCACCTTCTCCTCGGGATTTTAGGTATTTTCGCCTCCGGGGAAACCCCCGCCCGCGAACCCGTCGCGCGGGAAAGCACCGCCGCGAGCGCGGCGTTCGACCTCTCGGACTACGATCGCCAGGTCGCCGCCACCCCGGCGCGTCCGCGCGCCTTCTCCTCGGACAAAACCCCCGCCCGGGTTCCCGCCGACTTCGCCCCGTGGTGGATTCGCGGCCAGCGCGGCAGCATTGGCGACAACGGCGGGGCCCGCACCTTCACCGTCGAGGAACTCTACCAGCGCGCCCTGCGTCACTCCCAACAGATCCGCGTCTTCAGCGATCTCCCGCTGATCCGCGAGACCGGCATTCAGGAGGCCAAAGGCGCGTTCGACACCAATACCTATCTCGAAGGAAAGTTCGACCGCGCCAACGATCCGGTCGGCAATACCCTGACCACCGGCGGCGCCAGCCGCTTCAAACAGGACGCCTGGACGTTCGAGGCGGGCGCGAAAAAGAAGTTCGTCACCGGCACCGAAGTCACCGTCTCGCAAGGCGTCGGCCGCGTGGACAACAACTCGATCTACTTCGTTCCCAATCCGCAATCGACCGCCAACCTGGCGCTCTCCGTCGTCCAGCCGCTCCTCAAGGGCGCGGGCGTGAATTACAACCGCTCGATCATGCGCATCGCGAAACTCGATTCGCAGGTCGCGATGAGCGAGTTCATCCGCCAAAGCGAATCGCACCTCCTCGAAATCACCCGCACCTATTGGGCGCTCTACGCCGCGCGCGTCATGTACTTGCAGAAAGCGAAGCTCGTCGAGGAAACCGGCAAGGTCGCCGATGAACTCCGGGCCCGGCAGCAGGTCGATGCGCGCCAGAACCAGCTCTTCCGCGCCCAGAGCGCGCTGGCCTCGCGCCGCAGTGATCTCATCCGCGCCGAGGCCGCCGTGCGCAACGCCCAGGACCGCCTCCGCGCGCTGACCAGCGACCCGGAGCTGCTCAACGCGCCGGACAGCGAACTTATTCCCGCCGATCGCCTCATCCTCTCGGCCGCGCCCGTCGATGCCCGGCAGGCCAGCTATGCCGCGCTGCGCAATCGGCCGGAAATCACCCAGGCCTTTCTCCAGCTCGAAGCCGCGGGCATTCGCGAAAAGATGGCGAAGAACGAACTCCTGCCCGAACTCAATCTCGTGCTGCAGGGTTCGCTCGGCGGCCTCACCGCCCAGGACGCCGGGACCGCCTACGGCAAACAATACAACGAAGGCAGCCCCGGTTACGGCATCGGCTTCGTCTTCTCCATCCCGCTGGAAAACAACATCGGCCGCGCCCATCTCGAGCGGCGCAAACTCGAAACCCGCCAGCAGCTCAACCAAATCAAAACGACCATCGACACCGTCCTGCTCGAGGTGAAAGTCAGCGCCCGCGAAGTCGCCACCGCCTGGCGCGAAACGCAGGCCAAATACGAAGCCGTCCGCGCCTTCACCGAAGATCTCGACACCCTCCAGGCGCGCCGGCCGATTCAAGATCTGCGCGACGAGCTGCAGACCGCCGGCTTCCTCGACAGCATGCTCGATGCGCAGGATCGCCGCGCCGACGCCGAGGAGGAATTCATCCGCGCAGCGGCCAATTATCAAATCTCGATCGTCAATCTCGAGCGCTCCAAGGGCAACCTGCTCGTCTATTCCGATGTCACCGTGATGCGCGGCCAGGATGCGGAAAAAAAACTGCCGCAAATCTGGCTGGAAAAGGGCCAGCACGCGCGCGACGCCAAGGCCGTTCAATAACCGCGCACCGCCATGCTTTTCAGCTTCGACTTTCTCTCCGGCTTTCGCCGCGGCAAAACGCGCGAAGAAGATCACGGCGCGCTCGGCCGCGTCCAGGCGCAGCTCATCAGCCTCCGCGAGGAATCCGATGACCGCCTGCGCGAACGCACCGAGGCCCTGCGCCGCCGCTTGAGTGAAGCGGATTTCAACGCCGAAGCCGTCGCGCTCGTCGCGGAAAGTGTCCGCCGCACCCACGGTCTGACCGCGCACGCCGTGCAGCTCCGCGCCGGCCTCGCGCTGGCCGATGGCGCGCTCGTCGAGATGGCCACGGGCGAAGGAAAAACGCTCGCCGCGCTTCTGCCCGCCTTCACCGCCGCCCTGCGCGGGCGCGGCGCCCACGTCGCCACGGTCAACTCCTACCTCGCCGAGCGCGACACGGAATTCGCCTGGCCGGTCTTTGCGCGGCTCGGCTTGAGCGTCGGCCTGCTGCGGGAACGCGGGCAACCTGCGGCCAAGCGCGCCGCCTACAGTTGCGACATCACCTACGGCATCGGCACCGAGTTCGGCTTCGACTATCTCCGCGACCAGATCGCCCTCCGGGCCAGCGGCCGCACGGAGCCGCACTTCCACGAAATCCTGCTCCGCCGCCTGCCGCCGAAACCCGCCCTGCTCCAGCGCGGCCACGCCTTTGCGATCATCGACGAAGCGGACAGCGTCCTCCTCGACGAAGCGCGCAGCCCGCTCATCATCGCCACCGGCGAGCGCCGCCCGAACGCCACGCCCGAGATCTATCAACTCGCCGACACCATCGCCGCCGAGTTGAAAGCGCGCGACCATTTCACCCGCGATCCCCAAACCCAGCGCCTGGCGCTGACTCCCGCCGGGGAACGCTACGCCTTCACCCGGCTGACCGACGAAGCCCTGCTCCAGCTCCGCCGCGTCTGGCCGCAATACCTCGAAAACGCGCTCCACGTCCGCCATCAACTCCGGCGCGATGTCCACTTCGTCGTCGCCGAGAATCGGGTGATGATCGTCGATGAATTCACCGGTCGCATGTGCCCCGACCGCACCTGGCGCGACGGACTGCACCAGGCCACCGAAGCGCGCGTCGGCGTGCCGATCAGCGAGGAAAATTCCTCCGAGGCGACCATCTCACGGCCCGCTTATTTCCAGCTCTACGAGCGCATCTGCGGCCTCACCGGTACCGCGGCCGAAGCCGCCACCGAACTGCGCGCCAGCTACCGACTGCGCACCGTCGTCATCCCGCCGCACCGGCCCTGCCAGCGCGTCGTCCTGACCGACCGCATCTTTGCGACCCGCGCCGCCAAGCTGACCGCCATCGCCCGCGAAGTCGCGGAGCGGCACGCCACCGGCCAGCCCATCCTTATCGGCACCCGCACGATCGAAAACGGCGAAGCGTTGCTCGAAATCCTTGCCCCGCTCGGCATCCCGCTGCGCGTGCTCAACGCCAAGCAGGACACCGAGGAAGCCGCGATCATCGCCCAGGCCGGACAGCCCGGCGCCGTCACCATCGCCACGAACATGGCTGGCCGCGGCGCACACATTCCCGTGCCGGAAGAAACCCAGCGGGTCGGCGGACTTCACATCATCGGCCTCGAGCGCCACGAAAGCGCCCGCATCGACCGCCAGCTCATCGGCCGCGCCGCCCGTCAGGGCCAGCCGGGCAGTGCGCAGTTTTTCCTCAGTCTCGAAGATGACCTGCTGCAGCGCCACACCCCGACCGTCGCCGCCCGGCTCGCCATTCACACGCATTCCGCCGAGGAGTTGCCCACCAAATATGCCGCGTATTTCCTGCAGGCGCAGCGCAAAGCGGAGACGGTCGACCACGCCCAGCGCCGCGCCCTCGCCGCGCACCACCGCTGGCTGGATGAACTGAAACAGGCTTTGTGATGGCTAAATTGAAAAACGCTCAACATCCAACGCCCCGCCTTCCCGTCGCGCACTGGATCGCCGTCGTTGGATGTTGGATGTTGAGCGTTGGATGTTGGACGTTCTCCCCTCAACTCCGCGCCGACGAACCGTCCATCTTCGGCTACACCGAACCTTACAAAACGATCAACGTCTCCGCCGGTGAACAGGGCATCATCGCCGAGATGCTCGTCGCCGAAGGGGCACGCGCCAGCAAAGGCGAGGTGCTCGCGCGCCTCGACACCGCCGCTCTGCAGGCCGAACTCGAAATCGCCAAGGCCGAAGCGAAACTCCAAGCCACCCGCTTGAAACGCCTCGAAGAACTTTCCGCGGCCAACCGATCCACGCCGGAGGAACTCGACCGCGCCCGCACCGACCTCACGATCAAAGACGCGCAGACCCGCAAGATCGAAGCGCAGATCGAAACCCGCACCCTCCGCTCGCCGGTCGATGGCGTCGTCACGGAAATCAAACGCGACCCCAGCGAAGCCGTCTCCGCCGCCAATCCCCACGTCCTGACCGTCGTCCAGGTGGACAAACTGATCGTCAATCTCTTCCTCCCTCCGGCCCGCGCCGCGACCTTCCAGGCCGGTGCCCGCGTCAATCTCCAGCTCCTCGACGAGCAACGCCTCACGCCCGCGATTGTCGAATTTGTCAGTCCAGTCACCGACTCGGCCAGCGGCACCGTCCGGGTGAAATTTGTCATCGAAAATACCGCGGGCGCACACCGCAGCGGCGGCCGCTGCACGCTCGCGGAATAGGCGGCTCCCCTCCGAGCAGAGCCGCAGTGCTTTATTCCGGCGCGGAATCCTTCGACTCCGCTTCTCTGCGCGCTTGCTCGCACTCCCGGATCTGGCGGAGCGCGATTTCCGGAGGAAGTGCGGCCCCATTGTTCTTCGGCACGGCGATCCGTTGCGAAAGGTAGATGCCGGAGTGCCCGCTGCAGAGGTAGGCCAGGAAACAGGCCGTCGCGAGATACACGCTGTGCGTCGCGCCGAAGAGCTCGATGCCCATCAGCGTGCAGGCGAGCGGCGTATTGGTCGCGCCGGCAAAGATCGCCACGAAACCGAGCGCAGCGAAGAGGTCGGTCGGCGCACCGAGCAAGCCGGCGAGCGCATTCCCGAGGGCCGCGCCGATGAAAAACAGCGGCGTCACCTCACCGCCTTTGAAGCCCGCGCTCAGCGTCACGACGGTGAAAGCGATCTTCCACAGCCAGCTCCACGGATGAATCTCCGAGGAGGTAAAAAACGACGGGATCGTGATCGCCTGCGGGTTGGGCGAGCTGATTCCGAGGCCGAGATAGTCCGGCGTGCCGGCGAGGAAAAACAATCCGATGACCAGCACCCCACCGACGGCCGGGCGCAGCGGTGCAAAGGGCACCCACTTATTGAACAACGCGCTGAAGCGGTGCATGAGTTCCGCAAAGAACGAGCTGGCCAGGCCGAACGCCACCGAGGCCACCGCGACCTTCAACAACAGCCACCCATCGAGATGAAAATACGCTGCCGGTGGCCGGTCATTGGCCAGGTAAGCGATCATATACTCGGTGTGGCCGACGCCCCATGCGTGGCACGTCCAATCCCCCGCCACGGCGGCGACCAAACACGGGAGCAGCGCCTCGTACTGAATCCGCCCGATCATCAAAACCTCCAGCGCAAAGACCGCACCCGCGAGCGGCGTGCCGAAGACCGCGCCAAAACCCGCGGCCACGCCACCCATGAGGACAATCTTCACCGTCGCCTCATCCAATCGGAACGCGCGGCAGACCACGCTGGCGATGCTTCCCCCCATCTGCACCGCCGTCCCTTCGCGCCCCGCCGAACCGCCAAAGAGATGCGTCACCAACGTCCCAAAAAAGATCAGCGGAGCCATGCGGCTCGGCACCCCGCCCCCGGGTTGATGAATCTCCTCAATGATCAGGTTATTCCCACCCTCCGCCGAACGCCCGTAGTAGTGGTAAAGCAAACCAACGCCCACGCCTGCGAGTGGCAGAAAAAAGAGCAACCACGGCTGAGCGAAACGCACCCGCGTCAACGCATCGAGACTCCATAAAAAAAACGCGCACGCCGATCCCACTGCCATGGCCATCGGAATGATCAGCGCCAGCCACCGCAGCGCGACGCGCCCCTGCCGCAATCCGCCCGTCAGCCGCTGGCGAATCTCCGTCATGCCAGCACCTCCGATGAGCGGGAGTGGTGCGAGTTCAGGAACGTGCGCGGCGGTGAGGTGGGCATGATGCTACTTGAGGAAGTAGGAATCATCAGCCGCGGTAAAACCGTGGCGGTTCCCCGGCGAAACCGGGCGGCAGAAATCCATTGCCGATGCATGCGGAGAAAAGCCCGCGAGGCCGACGGAGTCAAGCGGGACGCCGCCTTTCCGCCCTCCGATGCAGCCGGAAATTAGGGAAGGCGCGGTGCCCACGGACGGCAAAATCATCGACATCGACCACGAGGATTAAGCCGGCGACCGCGCCGCTCTTCACTCATCGAAACCACCGCAACAAACCGCCGCACTTCTCCGCCCTCATCAAACCCGCGCTGCCCGCGGAGCAGATAATAGCCGAGCAGCGGAATGAAGGTCATCGAGACAATGCGAGAGGCGATGAGCGCGAACGTGACGACGACGGGCAGCGCGTAGATGAACGACTTCTTGTCGCCCGGCAGCAGGACGAGCGGCAGGAAGGCGAAGATGTTGATCAGCGTGGCGAAGAGGATCGGGCGGCGGAGTTTCCACGGCCCGAGCCAGGC
>JBBQIZ010000004.1:0-51002 GCA_038325425.1 Chthoniobacterales bacterium | reverse complement strand
ATTCCCTGCCCACGACCACGGCCGTGCGCATCGGTACCGGTGCCACCGCCGGAACGCTCGACCTCAACGGCTTCAGCCAGACCATCGGTTCGCTCACCGTTCAGTCCACCAGCAACGCGGTCACAAACAACATCATCGTCGATACTGGCGAGACGCTGACGATCAACGGCGCGGTGACGCTCGGGATTGATGCCAATGCCGCAACCACTGCGGTCACTGCCTCCGGTGGCGGTTCCATCGTAGTCAACAGCGGCGGTGCCAACTTCGTTGTGGGCGGGGCCACCGGCGCAACCAACGACAACGCCGTTACCGCAGATTTCAGCGGGCTAAACTCCTTCACCGCCAACCTCGGGGCCGGAACCTTCCGTCTCGGCGATATCAACACCGGCACGGAGACCAATCCCTCCACCTTCCGCCTCGCCACGAACAACACCATCACCGCCGCGACCGTCCGAATCGGCGACGGTGCGGGTGGAACGTTCACCCATACCCTCACGCTCGGCAGCGGCACAAACCTCATCAACGCCGATACCGTCAACATCGGATCCGCTGGAACTACCATCCGCTCTGGTGGATCCGTGGTTTTCGACGCAGGCGATTTGACCGGCAGCGTGACCGTGCGTGCTTCGGATGGCACGAACCGGGCGGCGATCAACATGGTCAACACGACAGGCAGCACTGGCGGCCTCATTACGGCGAACTTTAACTCGACCGGACATACCACCGACATTCTCGCCTCGACCCTCACCATGGCGACCCGGTCTTTAGGCGCCGGGGGGGCGACCGCCACCCTCACCTTTGATCAGGGCATCCTTGACTTCACGACGCTGAATATGGCCGCCCGCACCGGTGCCGGCACGGGCAACGCCGATGCAATCGTGACACTCGGTGACAGCGCCGCGCCCGGTTCTCCGACGACCACCATCGGCGCCCTCAATATGGCAGTGAATACGAGTGCGGGCGGCACGGTGACTGCCGATCTGAACGTCACCGGCGGCATCGTGAACATCGGCCCGATCAATATGGCCAACGCGGCTACGGCTCGCACCTCCACGGCAACCATCGACCTGACCGGCGGCACCACGACGGTCACCGGAAACATCACCCGCACCGGCGGGGCCGGGACGGAGAATGCCACGGTGACCCTCTCGGGCGGCGCGCTCGACATGTCCGATTTCGACATCGGAACCGATGTTGCAGCGGTTTCCCTCGTCGCGGAGTCGGGGCAATTGAGCAATCTCAACCAGCTCAACGGCGGTTTGGGCAGCTTCACCAAGACCACGGCGGGAATCCTCGAGATGCTCGGCGTCAGCGACTACACCAACGTGACCAACGTCAACGTTGGCACCCTGATCGTCTCCGGCACCCTCTCCGGCAGCACAACGGTGAATGTGGCGGCTGGCGCTACCCTCGGCGGCGGCGGAGCCATCGCTAACAATGTCGTGATCAACGGCGGCACCCTTGCTCCGGGCTCCAGCCCCGGAACACTCGGCATCGGCGGCAATCTGAACATCGGCGCCAATTCCACGTTTGCGGTGGAACTCGGAGGCACGCAACCGGGTGACGGTCCTGCCTTTTATGATCAGGCCAACGTGATCGGGAACATCACCCTCGACGGCACTGCGGTCCTCACCCTCGCTCTCACCGGCGGCTTCGAGACGACTGTGACGTTGTCCGACACCTTCTTCATCCTGAATCAGAACGGAGTAACACCATTCGGGTCGACCTTCGCCGGCACGACCGAAGGTGGGGTGATCGACTTCGGCGGCGGCATCACTGCCCAGATCACCTACTTCGCAGACTGGACGGGCACCCAAGCAGGGAGCTTCCTGACGGGCGGCAACGACGTGGCCCTCTTCAACGTGATCCCCGAACCCGGAGCGCTCACCTCATTGCTCGGCGGCTTGGGCATGCTGGTCGGTCTGCAGCGCTTCCGCCGTCGTCGGCAGGCGTAAGGTTTGATCGCCTGACACCGGTCAGGCGCGCATTCAGTTTCCAAAGGCCGGGTCGTGAGACCCGGCCTTTGGTTTTGGCGCGGTGGGCGGAGCGGTCGGGCGCTCGGACGGTTGCTCTTCCTCCGCGTCCACGGACTTGGCAAGTTCCTTGATTGATTTTGTCTGATGACGGCTTCGGTGGTGGTTTGCGGGAGGCACTGGGGCCTTCATTGGACCGCAAAAACTGCGGCTCAATCGCGGCTGCGGCTTTCCCCTCTCTGGGGCAGTGCGGCACCGACGGCCATGCGCCGAATGTCGCGTCCGCGAGCATCGACCGGTTTGTTGCCTGGGGCGTTGGTGCCTTGACCAGGCGGCCGCAGGCCCGAGCCTGCCGCGGATGTGCCTTGAAACAGCGGCCGCCGGAACGTGTGCGCGGCGCGGCGCATTGGCAGTACTCGTTCCGGGATTAGACGTGGCGAATGGGGGATTTGATCAAATCTCGAACCGCCTTCGTCCGGCGCACGGTCGCCCGCGTCAGTGCGCCAGCCGCGTGAGCCCTGCGTTTCATACCATCTCTCGCAAATAACCTGCAGTGAGCACCGGGCCGCAGAGTGTCCGATTGATACTGGGAGATGGTATCAGATCTTCCAGAGCGAGCGATGGGCGCCGAATTCGGAAATCTCGCCCGTGGTGTTGCGGGTGATGTAAATCGTGATGCCGAGGACGCTGATGAAGGTGGTGATGAAGGCGATCGCCACCAGCCAACTCGGGATCGAGGTGCCGACGGCGAGCGCCTTATAAAATGTGGCGAAGGAGGTGATCGGCGGTTTGGCGTGGAGGAAGATCTTGGTGATCCACGCCGTCAGGATGATGAGGAAGATGAAGACGTAGTTGCGCTTCAAACGGCGGCCGACGGCCTCGAAAACGCTGATTTTGAACGACGGCATGAGCAGGTCTTCGCAGACGAGCTTCTGCCATTCGCCCTGCAGGAGCATGGTGTTCTGCGCGACGATCGGGACGAGGAAATGCGCTTCGAGCATGCGCACCCGGGCGCGGAAGGCATCGTAGAAACGATACCGCCGCGCTTCGATCCAGAGCATGACCCAGACGATCGCGATGTTAAAAAAAAAGATGATGTGCGGCACCGTCTCGAACGAAAACGCGACGGTGAAAATCGACGACGTGGCGGTGATCGCCCAGTTTGTCGTGGGGTCGAGCCGGGAGCGCCAGCTCATGATGCGGCCGAGTTCGCCGCGGTAGAAATGCGACATCGCCGTGACGTAGGCGTTGTCGAAGCGCGGCGGGATTTTGGCTTTCGGTTCCGGGGGTGGCGCGGGCGGTGGCGGGGAACGGAGTTCGTCGCTCATCTCAGCGCTGATCCTTCCGCATCAGGGCTTCGCGGGCTTTTTCGAGTTGGGCGCGCTCTTTGGCCGTGAGGCTGGCCATGCCGGATTGGGCGATCTTGTCGAGCAGCGCGTCCACTTCCGCGGCGGGTTCGTCGTCGGTCTCGATGGCCGGCGGCGCTTTCGGCGAAGGCAGCACGCGCAGTTTGGGTTTGCGGTTGGCAAAGCGGATTTTGGGGAGCGTGAGCCGGCCTTGCTCGTGGCGCACGAAGCCGTAGGCAAACCCGACCGCGGCCCAGAGGGTGACGAGGCCGATCACATCCTGCGCGGCGAGGGCCATGAGGGTGTAAATTCCGACGAGGATGGCGGCGAACCACTTGGCGAGGATGTTGAAGAGCAGTGCGACGTTCGGATAGAGCGTGGCAAAGGCGATGAAGAGCGCGAAGGAGCCGGTTTCGCCGACGCGATCGAGCGGTCGAAACAGGCCGAGCAGCGTGTAAAGCAGCGGCTGCAGCAGGTAGAGCATCGCGAAAAAGCGGAGAAAGACTTTGCGTCCGAAGAACCGCTCCAGTTCGCGCCCGAACCACACGATCATGAACATCGAGATGACGAAGCCGATGCTCGGCGGATTCCAAATTCCGTAGGTCAGGAAGCGCCAGACTTCGCCGCTGAAAACGGCGGTGCTCGAGAATTTCAGCCAACTGCCGACGCCGAAGGTCGCCGCGACGTCGCCCAGCCCGGCGGCCATGAGCAGGGTGGTGACGATCATCGTGACCACGTAACCTGCCACGATGAGTGTCGCGGCGTGGATCGGGTACCCGTGGAGGTAGGTGATCGGTCGCTGGTCTTCGGAGTATTCGTGGCCAAACATGGCGAGGTGACTGGAGGCGAAGATGTCCGTCGTTGGGCGCTTGCGCAAGCGAACGCACGGCCTGGGGCGACGAATTCAGGAGTCCTCGCGCCAGAAGTCGCGCCCCGCCTTGCCATCACCGCCGCGGCTGGCAAGCTGAGCGCCCTATGGACACCTCGCATTTTGGCACCTACGCGCCCAAGAACGACACGCTGCGCGCCTGGGTGGAAGAAGTTCGCTCGCTGGTCACGCCGGACCGCATTTTCTGGGTCAATGGCTCCGATGAAGAAAAAGACCTGCTCACCGAACGCGCCGTGGCCGATGGCGTGCTGACCAAGCTCAACCAGGAAAAGCTGCCGGGTTGCTACTACCACCGCTCGAATCCGAACGACGTCGCCCGCGTCGAGCAGTTCACTTTCATCTGCACGGCGGCGAAGGACGAAGCCGGCCCGACGAACAACTGGGCGCCGCCGCGCGAAATGTACACCAAGCTTTTCAACATGCTGACCGGCGCGATGAAGGGCCGGACGATGTATGTCGTGCCCTACCTCATGGGGCCTCCGGGGTCGCCACTGACCAAGGTCGGGGTGGAAATCACCGACTCGATCTACGTCGTGCTGAACATGCGGATCATGTCGCGCATGGGGCAGGTGGCGATCGACCAGCTCGGCACGGGGAAGGACTTCAACCGCGGCATCCACAGCGTGCTCGATTGCCATCCGGACCGGCGCTTCATCTGCCACTTCCCGCAGGACAATACGATCATCAGCGTCGGCTCCGGCTACGGCGGCAACGTGCTCCTCGGCAAGAAATGTCTCGCGCTGCGCATCGGCAGTTATCTCGGCCGGCAGCAGGGCTGGATGGCCGAGCACATGCTCCTGCTCTGCGTCGAATCACCCGAGGGCGAGAAGACCTATGTCGCGGCGGCTTTCCCGAGCGCCTGCGGCAAGACGAACTTCGCGATGCTCATTCCGCCGCCGCAATTTCCCGGCTGGAAAATCACCACCATCGGCGACGACATCGCGTGGATGAAACCCGGTTCGGACGGTCGCCTTTACGCGATCAACCCCGAGGCCGGTTATTTCGGCGTCGCACCGGGGACCAATCGCAAATCCAACCCGAACGCGATGGACACCATCGCGAAAGACACGATCTACACCAACGTCGCGCTCAAGCCCGACGGCACGGTCTGGTGGGAAGGGCACGACGATCCCGCGCCCGCAGAATGTCTCGACTGGCGGGGCCAGCCGTGGACGCCCGAATCGAAGGAAAAAGCCGCGCACCCGAACTCGCGCTTCACCGCGCCGATGATGAACAACCCGGCGCTCGCCCCCGAGGCGCTCGACCCCGCGGGCGTGCCGATCAGTGCGATCATCTTCGGTGGGCGCCGCGCGAGCACCATGCCTCTCATCTTCCAGAGCTTTAACTGGATTCATGGGGTGTATCTCGGCGCGACGATGGGCTCCGAAATGACCGCCGCCGCGGTCGGTGGACTCGGCCAGGTGCGGCGTGACCCGATGGCCATGCTCCCCTTTTGCGGCTACCACATGGGCGATTACTTCAACCACTGGCTCAACATCCGCCGCGAACTGGGTGATCCACCGCGGATCTTCCACGTGAACTGGTTCCGCAAAGACGGCGACGACAAATTCCTCTGGCCCGGCTTTGGCGAAAACTTCCGCGTGCTCAAGTGGATCATCGACCGCACCCGGGGCCGCGCCCAGGCGAGCGAAACGCGGATCGGCTGGATGCCGCGCTACGAGGAGTTCGATTGGACGGGGATGGATTTTCCGAAGGAAAAATTCCAGCAGACGATGAAGATCGACTCCGCCGAATGGCAGCGCGAACTGATCTCGCAGACCGAGCTTTTCCTGACGCTCCACGACCGGTTACCGAAGGAACTGATCTTCCAGCGCGAGTTGCTCATCTCGCGGTTGTAGCGCAGGGGAGCACAGGCGTCCCGCCGGAAGGAACTACTTGGGGGGGTCCGGCGGTGCGGAGTTCCTGCCGCCGGGCGATCCTGTTCCGTCGCCTGGGCCGTGCGCTGTCCGCCGTCTCAGCCCGCGCAACTGTACGGCGGACGCAGGGTTCATCCGCTCGATTCCTGACCGCCGTGAAAACCCACTTGCTCCTTCCTCTCCTCGCCCTTGTCGCCGCGCCCGCGGCGTGGTCCGCCATCGGGCAAAGCGCCCCGCTCCCGCCCGAGCATGTCGAGTTTTTCGAGAAAAAGATCCGCCCGGTGCTCGTGGACAAATGCTACTCCTGCCACGCGGAAAATTCCGACAAGATCAAGGGTGGACTGGTCCTCGACACCCGCGAAGGCATCCGCCGGGGCGGCGATAATGGCCCCGCGATCGTGCCCGGCGATCTCCAGCAAAGCCTGCTCATCGAGGCCATCCGCTACGCGAACAGCGACACGGCGATGCCGCCGAAAAAAGACGGGGGCAAACTCCCGGACCAGGTGATCCAGGACTTCGAAAAATGGGTGCAGATGGGCGCCCCCGATCCGCGCGATGGCGCATCGAAAGCGGTGGCGAAAGACGATGCGAAAGCGCGCGAGTGGTGGTCCTTCCAAGCCCCGAAAAAAACGGCGGTGCCTGCGGTCAAAGACGGCGCCTGGCCGAAGAACGACCTCGATCGTTTTGTGCTCGCCGGTTTGGAAGCCAAGGGCCTCCGGCCCGTGGCGGACGCGGATAAACTCACGCTGCTGCGCCGCGTTTATTTCGATCTGACCGGCCTGCCGCCGAGCTTCGCGGATATCGAAGCGTTCGTGAATGACAAGGCGCCCGACGCCTTCGCCAAGGTCGTGGATCGCCTGCTCGCGGCGCCGCAATTTGGCGAACGCTGGGGCCGGCACTGGCTCGACGTCGCCCGTTACGCGGAATCGAGCGGCAAGGAATCGAACATCGCCTATCCGCACGCCTGGCGGTATCGCGACTACGTCATCGCGGCGTTCAATGCCGACAAACCGTACGACCAATTCCTGCGCGAACAGATCGCCGGCGATCTGCTGCCCGCGAAGAACGATCAACAGCGCGCCGCACAGTTGATCGCCACCGGCTACCTCGCGCTCGGCGCCAAATCGCAGAACGAGCAAAACGGGCGGCAATTTGCGATGGACGTGGCCGACGAGCAGATCGACGCGCTCTCGCAAGGCGTGCTCGGCATCACCGTCGCCTGCGCGCGCTGCCACGATCATAAATTTGATCCGATCTCGCAGCGCGAATATTACGCGCTGGCCGGCATTTTCCTGAGCACCGAGACGCGGTACGGCACGGCGGGCGCGCTGCAGAATCGCCATCCGACGCCGCTCGTGGAACTTCCGCCCGGCAGCGGCCTGGCGACGGTGGCCCGCGCACTCACCTCCACGGAACGCACGCGGAAGATGGACCAATTAGAGGAACTCAAAAAGGAACGCGACGGCTTGCTCGCCGAACGCGCCGGGTTGCGCCGAGCGGGCAAGGCGGACGACAACGACCAGCGCAACCGCCAGCGCGGGCTCCAGCTCATCGCGCTGATCGGCGCGCTCGAGGCCGAACTCGCGTCGGTCAATTCTGCGGGTGATCCGAAGCTGCTCGCCATGGGAGTGCAGGATCGTCCGGCGGAAGAGGCAGGCGGGATGTTCAGCCGGCGGATGCGGGAAGCGGGACGGCGTTTCGCCGGCGGGCGCGAAGCTTTTACGACGATCACCGACAGTCCGCTTTTCGCCCGCGGGGAAGTGGACAAGCCCGGCGAAAAAGTGCCGCGCGGTTTTGTCCAGGTCTTGAGTGCAGCGGAGGCGCCGCCGATCGCGCCGGGCACCAGCGGGCGGCGGGAATTGGCTGAATGGATCACAGCGCCCGGCAATCCGCTGACCACCCGGGTGATGGCGAATCGCGTGTGGCATTGGCTCTTCGGGCGCGGAATCGTCGAGAGCGTGGATAATTTCGGGACGACCGGCCGGACACCGAGCAACCCGGCGCTGCTCGATCATCTCGCGCTGCGCTTCCAGGAAAAGGGCTGGTCGGTAAAGACGCTGATCCGCGAAATCGTGCTCAGCCGCACGTATCAACTCGGCTCCGGTTTCGACGAAAAGAACTTCACCACCGACCCGGAAAACACGCTCGTCTGGCGCGCAAATCAGCGCCGCCTCGACGCGGAATGCGTGCGCGACGCGATGCTCGCCGTGAGCGGCGATTTGCAGGTCCAGCCGCCCGTCGGTTCGCCGATTGCCGTCGTGGGTGATGGCCCGGTGGGCGGCCCGCGCGGGCGGGGCATCAACGACACATTGATCCAGGCCGAGACAGTCAACCGCTCCGTCTATTTGCCGATCGTCCGCGACGCGTTGCCCGAAATGCTCGGACTGTTCGACTTCGCCGAAACATCGCTCGTCACGGGCGCGCGGGAGACGACCAATGTGCCGTCGCAGGCGCTCTTCCTGTTGAACAGTGAGTTCGCAGCCGACCGGGCCGGGCGTTTCGCGGCGCGCGTCCTCGCGGGTTATCCGGTCGGGCCGAATGGCGGCTTCCAAGCGCTCCTGCCCGAACGGATCAACTACGCCTACTGGCTCGCCTACTCGCGTCCGCCCACCGAAGGCGAGCGTGCCGCCGCGCTCAGCTTTTTCAGCAAGTTCCCCGCGAACTATCAGCCCGGGGCGACCGACGCGCGGCCGGCAATCAAGAATGCGGCGACGGTCGAAGCGGCGTGGACGAGCTTCTGCCGCGCGCTCTTCGCCAGCGCGGAGTTTCGCTACCTGAATTGAGCGGTGTTTTGATGTAACTGAGTGGGTTGCCGGGCCGTCTCGGTGGCTGTCATCTGCTTATGAATCGCTCCTCGCTTACCCCGCTAGCCCTCGTTCTCACCTTGTCCGTCGCGACCGCGCAGGAACCGGGCGCGCGCATCGAAGCGGCGTTTAAGGCGTTCGATCGCGATGCCGATGGAATGGTGACGCGGGCGGAGGCCGGTCCGGCGCCGTGGTTCGATCGCGCGGATGAAAACAAGGACGGCCAACTGACCATCGAGGAAGTGCGTCGCCGGCTGGGTGCAGCGTTCGAGCGGCGCTCCGGTTCCGGAGCGAAGCGCGAGGCGGCCGAGCCGGCGGCGGCCGAATCGTGGAAGGAACAGCCGCAGGTGCTGAAGGCCGGCGAGCATGGCGTGGGGCGGATCGCACCGGACGTGACGCTCCGCGATCTCGCGGGCGGGGAGGTGAAACTCAGCGCGTATCGCGGGCGCACGCTGGTCGTGGCTTGTTTCAGCGTAAATTGTCCGCTGAGCAAAAAATTCGCCCCCGAGCTGGCCCGCCTGGAGAAGGAACTGAATGCGGCCGGCGCAGCGCTGCTGCTCGTCAATCCGGTCGTGGAACAGAAGGCCGCGGAGCTGAAAGCATTTGCGGCGGAGCACGGATGGAACGCACCGATTTTGCCGGACTCCACGGGCGCGTTTGCGGCGGCACTGGGCGCCAGAACGACGACCGAGGTTTTCCTATTCGATGCCGCGCAGACGCTGGTCTATCGCGGCGCGATCAATGACCAGTACGGCCTCGGTTACAGCAAGGATGCGCCGACCCGGAACTACCTGCGCGACGCGTTGGCCGCGGTGCAGCGGGGCACGACGCCCGTTATCGCGGCGACGACAGCGCCGGGCTGCGCGCTTGATTTGCCGACGGCGAAAACCACGCTCGCGAACGCGCCGACTTATCACCGCGAGATCAGCCGCATCGTGCAGGCGAACTGCGTGGAGTGTCATCGCGCGGGCGGCATTGCACCGTTCGCTTTGGAGAGCCGGGACGATCTCATCGAGCACTCCGGCATGATCAAAAAGCAGATCGACCGCGGGGCGATGCCGCCGTGGTTTGCCGCGCCGGAGCAATCGGGCACGCATGCGGTTTTTGCCAATGACCGTTCGCTCCCCGAATCCGACAAGGCGGCGCTGCTCGCCTGGTTAAATTCGGATCGGCCAGTGGGAAATCCAGCCGATGCGCCGCGTTCGCTCGTATTTCCCGATGGCTGGACGATCGGCCAGCCGGATGCCGTGTTCCAACTGCCGCAGCCGGTGGCGATCAAGGCCGAGGGCACGATGGCGTATCAGCATCGCGTCGTGGAAACGAGCTTCGCCGAGGATCGCTGGGTGCGCGGTTACGAGATTCTGCCGACGGCGCGCGAGGTCGTGCATCACGTCATCGTGAAGGTGCATCCGAAGGGCACGGCGGTGGTCGATCGCGAGGAAGGCGCGGAGGGATTTTTCGCCGCTTATGTGCCGGGCAACAGCCACCGCATGTTACCGGATAGCTTTGCCAAAAAGCTGCCCGCGGGCGCGAAGATCAGCTTTCAGATTCACTACACGCCGAACGGCCAGGCGACCGAGGATCAGCTCAAGATCGGGCTGCTCTTTGCGAAGGAACCGCCGCAGTACGAGGTGCATGTCGCGGCGGTGGCGCAGCCACGGATCAAGATTCCCGCCGGCGCGGCGAATCATGTCGAGGTCAAGGAACAGGCCGTGCCGTTCAACATGAACGTGACCGCGTTTATGGCGCACATGCATGTGCGCGGGAAGGCGTTCAAATATGAACTGGTCGGCGCGGACGGGAAGACCGAGACGCTGCTCGACATCCCGCGCTACGACTTCAACTGGCAGCTCCAGTACGACTACGCGCAGCCGAAATTTTTGCCGCGCGGCAGCACCCTGCGGATCACCGCGATCTTCGACAACAGCGCGGGGAATCCGGCGAACCCGGATCCGAACAAGACCGTGCGCTGGGGGCCGCAGACGACGGATGAAATGATGATCGGGTACATCGAACACTACACGACTCTCGACGGGGCAAAAGTCGCGGCGCAGTAGCCGACCGCAAAATCCCGCCATCACTCGCCCGGCGATGGCGTTGGATTCCGCGACCTCGCCAAAGCGCCGCGCTGGGCAAAAGGTCACCGGGACGTTCGCGCGGCGGTGGACGAACGTCTGCAACTCCGCGCGCTCCGGGCGGTTCAAACAGACACTTCAAAACGCTGACGGCCATGACGCAACAAGACCACTCCTGCAACGCCATCACCCCGCTTTTCACCCGGCGCGACATTCTGCGGAATTTTTCCTGCGGCTTTGGTTGGCTGGCCTTTGCCGGCATCGCGCAGCGGGCGGCGGCGGTCAGCACCTTGGCAGCGCCGGATAGTCCGCTCGCCCCCAAGGCGCCGCATTTCAAGCCGCGCGCCAAGCGGGTGATTTTCCTGACGATGCGCGGCGGGCCGTCGCATGTGGACACGTTCGACTACAAGCCGCAGCTCACCGCGGATACCGGCAAGAGCGGCCAGCGGCCCGGAACGCAATTGCTCGGTTCGAAGTGGAAATTCAACCAAAACGGCGAAAGCGGTCTGTGGATTTCCGAGGCCTTCCCGAATGTCGCCAAACACGCCGATGACTTGTGCCTGCTGCGCAGCATGCAGACGGATTTGCCCAGTCATCCGCAGGCGTTTTTGAAGCTGCACACCGGCAGTTTTCAATTCGTGCGCCCGTCGCTCGGCGCCTGGACGACTTACGGTCTCGGCACGGAAAACGAGAATCTCCCCGGCTTCATCACGCTTACGCCGCCCAGCGCTTTTGGCGGCGCGCAAAATTACGGCAGCGCTTTTCTGCCGGCGATTTATCAAGGGCAGCGCATCGGTGCCGACAATCGCCCGGTGGCGCAGGCGGAGGTGAAGAACCTCGTCGCCCCGCTGAACACCCGGGCGCAGCGCAATGAACTGGAACTCGTACAGGCGCTGAACCGCGAGAAGCTGGCCCGGGACCGCTTCAATCCCGAGGTCGAAGGGGTGATCCAGTCGTATGAACTGGCGTTCCGGATGCAGAGCCAGATGCCGCAGGTCATGGATCTCGCGAAGGAGTCCGCGGCGACGCAAAAGCTTTACGGCATCGGCGATCCTGCGACCGACGATTTCGGGCGCAAGTGCCTGCTCGCGCGGCGCTGCGTCGAAGCGGGGGTGCGGTTCGTGGAAATCTCGCACGGCAATTGGGACCAGCATTTCAATCTCACGAGTGCGCTGGCGAACAACGCCCGGTCCGTCGATCTGCCGATTGCCGGCCTGCTCAGCGATCTTCGGTCGCGCGGTCTCCTCCAGGACACGCTCGTGGTGTGGGCGGGCGAGTTTGGCCGCACGCCGCATGCGCAGGGTGGCGACGGGCGCGATCACAACAACAAGGCGTTCACCATTTGGATGGCGGGTGGTGGGGTGAAGGGCGGCTTCAGCTACGGCCAGACCGATCAATACGGCTATGAAGCCGTCGAAAACCAGGTCCAGATTCACGACCTGCACGCGACGATTCTCGCGCTGCTCGGGCTCGACCACGAAAAGCTGACCTTCAACTACGCCGGCCGCGACTTCCGGCTGACCGACGTACACGGCGAAGTGGTCAAGGCGATCATGGCCTAAGCGGGCCGCGAGGTTGGGGGATTCTCGCTCGCCACGTGCGGGGCCATCTGGCAGATCATCCGCGCATGAAATTGCTCCGACAGTCTCTCCTCGTGGTGTTCATCAGCAGTGCTTCGCTCTTCGCCGCGGACGGCAAACTGGAACTCAAGGACGAGGATTTCGTGAAGAATATCCTCGAACGGCAGATCGGGTTGGTCGTGGAACTGCGACTCGGCTCCGGGGAAAAGATCGGCGGTAAAGTTGAGAAGGTGGGGGAGAACCTCGTGCATCTGACGCAGATCACCGGCGCGGAATTCTTCGAGGCGGTGGTCGATCTTGAGTCGATCAGCGCGGTCGTGGTGCGGGCCAAAACGAAATAGCCGACGCTGGCTGCTCGGTCCGGGGCGTCTGCGGAGCTGGGCGTGGGTTGGCGAAGAGTCGGTGCGGAAAACAATCGACAGAATCTGTCGAGAGCACTACATCTTGCGCAGTTCTTTACGAGATACCCCAATATATAGTGGGTGCGATCGGAAAAGTGCCGGAAGCCATCGTTTCAGGAGAATAGGAACCGGGTGCCGAAGGCGCAGAAGCGCCGACGAAATCCCGGGCGGCTGCGCCGCTGTAACGAGTGACGAAAGCCCATCCGAAGCCACCGCTGAGACCGGCCAGATTGCGATCTGGACAATGCGGCAAGGCCGGGCGAGTAGGATGCACTCGAAGCCAGAAGAGCTGCTTTTCCGCTTCTCATTAAGCGCTCCGCTGCGGCGGGGCAAAAACGGTCGCGCCAACGACCGGGTGGAATATCGATCGTCTTTTCCTGCGCCTACTGCCTCAGCGTGCGCCTGCGAAGCCCTCGGTTTTCCTCCTCATGCGAGAGGTCAAAGCTGCGGGTTCTTTTGCGCCCCGGCGTCTTTCGCAGATCATTTGACGGGATGGCCCCGCCGTTTTTTAAAAATCCAACTACTCCAAGATGAGCACCCTCCAAGCCGAACCACCCGCGTCCTCCGCAGACGCCCTCAACTTCAAAGCCGCCGATCTCGCCGTCCGCGAGGAAGGCGATTATGTCGTCTATCAACTCGGCAAAAAGACCTTCCGTCTCGACAAAACCAAGGCCCGGGCGCGGCTCGCCGGCAAACGCGTGATCAATGGCCTGCGCAGCGCGGAACTGAACATCCTGCCGCTCAAATATCACGAGGCCTACCGCATCTATAAGCAGATGAAGGCGAATCATTGGGAGCCGGATGTGATCGACATGTCGAAGGATTGCGCGCAGTGGAACACCGGCGCGCTCTCGGCCAAGGAGCGCTGGATCATCGAGATGGGCGTCGGCTATTTTTCCGCCGCCGAGGGAATCGTCGGGGACTCGGTGCTGCACGTCATCGAGGACAATCTGACCGCCGCTGAACTCAAGCACGCGTCGCTGCGGCACATCGCCGAGGAGTCGATCCACATGGATTCGCTGCTCCACATCATCGGGTCGTTGAATATCGATCTCGATGAGGTCACCGCGAAATTCACCGACATCCCGAGCGTGCAGAAAAAGAACGCCTTCATCACGCGGCAGATGCCCGAGTTGAAGATGGGCATCGATCTCACGCAGACGGTGAACAAACAGAAGTTTGCCAAGGCGATCTTCGGCATCACCCAGGTCATGGAAGGCACGCAGTTTTACGCGCTCTTCGCGATGATCCTCTCGCTCCATCGGCAGAACAAGATGACGGGCATCGGCCAGATGTTTCAATACACGCTGCGCGACGAGTCCAACCACATCGAGCTCGGGCGCTACATCCTCACGGAACTGATCGCGGAAAATCCCGATCTGTGGACGCCAGAATTCCGCGCCGAACTGGTCGAGTTCATGCGCGAAGGCGTCGAACTGGAGAAGGAATTCGTGCGCGACTGTCTGCCCGAGGACGGGGTGGGCATGACGCAGGCCGATTTTCTGATTTACGTGGAATACAACGCCGACCGGCGCCTCGCGGGCCTCGGCCTGCCCGCGCTCTCCGGCGTGAAAACCAATCCGTTCGCCTGGCTCGACGAGGTCATCTTCCTGCGCAAGGAGAAGAACTTCTTCGAGACGCGCGTCACCGAATACCAGACCAGCGGCAGTGTGACCAACGCCGCCGAGGACGACCTGATTTAATGGGCGTCCACGCCGACCACTGGATTCGCCGGATGGCGCAGGAGCACGGAATGATCGAGCCGTTTGAAAACGGGCTGGTGCGCCGCGATGGCGAGCGCTCGATCATCAGCTACGGCCTTTCGAGCTACGGCTACGATTTACGCGTTGCCGACGAATTCAAAGTCTTCACCAACGTCTATAACGCCGTCGTCGATCCCAAGGAATTCGACCCGCGCTCGTTCGTCGATATCAAGGCCGATTCCTGCCTCGTCCCGCCGAACTCCTTCGCCCTCGCGCGCAGCGTGGAATACTTCCGCATCCCGCGCGACGTGCTCACGCTCTGTGTGGGCAAAAGCACCTACGCGCGCTGCGGCATCATCGTGAACGTCACGCCCTTCGAGCCCGAATGGGAAGGCCACGTCACGCTCGAAATCTCCAATACCACGCCGCTGCCCGCGCGCATCTACGCCGGTGAAGGTCTCGCCCAAGTGCTCTTCCTCGCCGCGGCCGAGCCGTGCGAAACGAGCTACGCCGATCGCGGCGGGAAGTATCAGGCGCAGCGCGGGATCACCGTGCCGCGGATGTAGGGTCGATGGGCGCCGAGTGCGCCCGCGTTCCCGTGCGAGTGGGACGTGACTGCCGGACTCGAAGACTTCCTGTCTAACACGGACGTGCCCCGTGATGAAGTGGTGATCGGCATTGCTGCCGGCTACGCGCTGCCCCTCTCTGCCTTCGGCAGCTTGGCGGTGCTGCGCCTGAAGTGATAGCCCCGGCCACAAGCAGTCGGATGAAATTTTGGGGTGAGCAGCTATTTCCTCCGGAACCTCACGAAATAATTTTCCCGCAGCACATCTTTCACCTCGCCGACCTTCTCGAATCCGGCGGCGGTGACTTCGGACTCAAAGACGTCCTGCCCGGCGCGGACGTGACCCATGACGAAATCGCTGCTCTCGCCCGGGATGCGCTTGAAGTCGATGAGCACCAATTCGCCGCCAGGCTTGAGCGCCCTGTGCAGCGAGGCGAGGCTTGCCTGCGGGAACTCGAAGTGATGATAGACGTCGCAGATGAAGGCGAGGTCGATGGAACTCTCCGGCAACTCCACGCTGCGAATTGAGCACAGGATGGTCTCCACGTTGGAGGCGTTGGCTTTCGCCGCGCGAGCGCGGATGTGGGCGAGAAATTTCGGGACGATCTCGACGGCGTAAACCTTGCCTTCGGCTCCGACGGCTTTGGAAAACGGCAACGTGAACAGGCCGGTGCCCGCGCCAATATCCGCCATCTTCATCCCGGGCCTGAGACCCACCGATGCGACGATCTGATCCCGCTGGTGAAAGATCTCCCGGCTTTCGGTTTCAAACTTCTCGGTCCATTCCTCCACCTGCAGTGCGGGATCGAGGAATTTGTCGTTGATGCCTGGTTTGACGCTCGGCTCGGCGAAGAGCGTGGAGGCGAGGTGCAGCGCGGTGAGCAGGAGGGCGTTCGCTTTCATAGTGAGATGCTGGGTGAATAAGGAGGCACATTCATAAATGGGCCGGGGTTGGGTTTGTCTTAGCGACGGGAAGTCAGGGCAAAGAGCAAGCCCATCGCTGCACCGTAGATGGCTCCGCGCCACCACGTCGAGGTGAGCGGACAGGTGCCAGAATTGCATTGTCCGAAGTAGCCCATGAGTGCGCCGAGTGCGGCGCCGATGAGCAGCGGGACGAGGATGTGGGTCATGAAGAGGCGGGTTTTGGGGTTCATGGAAGCGAGCGCCGGGGTTTCGACAGGCTCGGAAAGTGACGCGGGACGAGGGACGCAGAGCGGGCGTAGTCGGCGAATTTGGCGAGCAGCAGCGTTTGCCCGATGACCCACGCTACGCCCGAGGAGGGCGCATGGCCGGCGGATTTCGAGGAATGGACGGCGCTCATTCCGGCGGGTTTTTCGGTCCGGCGGCGCGCCGCCACGGCAGGTGGCCCTCCACTTCGAGCTGGAGAGAAAAGCTCAGGAAGGTCCGGATCAGAACGATCAGGCCGAGCACGACCACATTGTCGAAAGTGGGTGCCACGACCACCGTGCGGATGATGTCGCCGGCGACGAGGAACTCCAACCCCAGCAGGATCGCCCGGCCCATGTTCTGCCGGAAGAGCCGATACGGATTCTCCGCCTCGCCTTTCTTTCCCCGGAGAAACTGAACGGCGGCAAACAGCGCTCCGCTGACGATGACAAACACGCCCGCTGCATCGATGGCGGTGCCGACGAAATCCATGATAGCGCGAAATGCAGTCATCAGCTGAGGTGGTTGTTCACTGGGATGGATGGATTGGCCGCAAAGGTGGTTTCGTTATTCAAATTTGATGTAGGCGAAGCCTTGCAGTTGCAGGTCGATGAGCCGGGGATAAGCGCCGACGACGAGCTTCACGCCGGGTATCAGCTCGGTCGGCGCCACGCCTTTCTTCCGCATGGTGTCCTCGCAAAGTTCGATCTGCACGCCGCGCTGCACGAGTTCGGCGAGGATGGCGCGATTCGGGTTTTCGGCCGGGGCCGTCTTGAGCCGCTGGCGGGCTTCGGGATTCACAACCGCGGAGATGCCGGTGCCGTGATAAACGACGTGCAGATGCACCTGGCCGGCGGCGATGCCTTGCTTTTCGTAGGTGTTGATCAACTTGCGCGCGTAGAAGAGTCCCTTGTCCACGCCCTCGTGGAGCGCGTCTTCGCTGACCTGATAGACCACGCGGATGTTTTCGCGCACTTGCAGCGGGAGGATTTCCGGTTCGGCGGCGCGCGCCGTGGGGAGGGCGGCGAGGGAAAGCAGGGCGGTAAGGAGGATGAGCGGTTTCATGACAGGGGTTGGGTTTAGGTGAGGAACTGGCTGCGCACGGTCGGGGATATGTCGAGCGGGACGACTCGCCGCGGCTGGCCCATGCTGATCGGCGAGCGGGCTCGCAAATAACGGCGCACCGCGGCGTGGGCATCCACTTCGAGAAGGCGGACATCGGCGACGTCGCGCATCCGGCAAAGCGTGCTCTCGGCATCGCCTTCGCGTTCGCAGGAAGTGATGGTGTAAGCGCGCTTCGGCTCCACGGGGCGGCCATTTACCTGCATATCGGCGATGCGCTGGCCTTCGGGTTTGTTCGCGTAAAAGCGAAAGGTCAGTCCGGCAGGGCGCGGCACCCATCCGCCGAAAAGGCGCTTGGTGTTCTTCGAGAAGACGTTCTCCAGTTCCCGCTCGAAGAATTTATGCAATTGCGCGCCGGTGACCTTGCCGGTCTTCAGGCGGGAATTGATCGGATAGTAGTTCCACAGATCGTTCTCGGTGATGTCGCCTTGGGCGATGGGATAGGCGAAGCGGAAGCCATTCGAGAGCGCGATCTCGGTCGCGCCCGCGGCGAGGAGCGCGTCGGCGAGCACGGCGTCGGCGGTGGTTTCCACCGGCGCGTAGCGGAAGAGCGGGGTGTCGGTGTGACCGATGATGCGGCTGAGATTTTCGCGATATGGGGCGAGCGATTTTTCCACGAGGGCCTTCACCCCGGGGTCTTCGCCGAAGCGGCTGGCGCGGAGTTCGATGAGCTGCCAGGCGCGCTGCGTGATGCGGCCGTTTTCGATGACCAGATCGAGCTTGCCGAGATGCGAGCCAAACGCGCCGGCTTCCACTACCCACGTCTGGCCGCGGACGATCGCCTGCTCGGTGCGCTCGTGCGTGTCGGCGGAGAGGATGACATCGACGCCGGTCAAGGTCTCGGCGAGCGCCACCGCTTTGGGCAGGCCGATGTGGGTCATCAGCACGACGAGGTCGGCCTGCCCTGTCTTCCTCGCCTTGTCCACCAGCGGCTGGAGGATGTCCGATTCGTCATAAAGGATCCCTTCGCTGAACGAGGGCGGTTGGCGCAGCGGCACGTCGGGATCGGTGAAACCGATGAGCGCGATCTTCAGTCCAGCGGCCTCATGGATGACGTAAGGCTGGAAGAGCCGCTCCTTGGTTTGCTGGTCGCGCATGTTGGCCGCGATGGCGGGGGCGCGCAGCTTCCGGCTCGTTTCGAGCAGCATCTTTTTCCCGTAGATGACTTCCCAATTTCCCGGCAACCAATAGTCGAGCTGGAGCGCATTGATCGGGTCGATCATGGTCGCGCCCTCGCTCATCACGACGTGGCCGGAGCCTTGGATGGTGTCGCCGAGATCGAGGGTGACTGTGCCTACGGGATTCTGTGCGCGGATCTCGCGCATCAGCTTCGCGATGCGCGCCACGCCGCCGGCGAGGACGATCTCGTCCTTGCCTGACGACCAATACATTTCCGGGTGCTCTTCGAGCTGTCCGTGAATGTCCGCGAAGAAGGCGAAGGTGATCTTTTTCGGCACGGGCGGAATGGCGCTCGCGGGCAGGACGGAAGCGGACAGAGCGCCCAGGGTCGCCGCGCACATTTGGCGGCGGGTGACGGACGGAAGCGGAGAAGGCGCGGGGGCGCCGTTGTGAATTGCAGTCATGAGTCGTGGAAGTTTCTAGGCGATCCCGCGCAGCATTCCGTGCCAGTAGAGTTCCGGCAGCAGCCACTTCTTTACGAGATACATGCTGTAGCGCTCCTTGCTTTGGTCGATGGGGAAGGTCTCCTGCGGCTGGAGATCGTAATCGAACTCGGCCATCACGAGTTTGCCGCGCGCGGTGACGATGGGGCAGGAGGTGTAGCCATTGTAGCTGGCGGTGAGCGGCTGGTTCTTCATCGCCGCGAGGAGGTTCTCGACGACGACGGGCGCTTGTTTGCGGATGGCCGCGCCGGTTTTGCTGGTGGGTAAATTGCTCGCGTCACCGAGACCGAAGACGTTCGGGAAACGGACGTGCCGCAGGTTGAATTTGTCGACTTCCACCCAGCCGTCGGCGTTGGCGAGCGCGCTCGCTTGCACGAAATCCGGCGCGCTCATGGGCGGCGTGACATGGATCATGTCGTAGCGGATGACGCGCTTTTCCTTGGTCTCGAGATGTTCGAAAACGGCTTCCTTCGTCTCGGGCCAGAGCTCGATCAGGTTGTGTTTGAAGTTCACGTCGATGCCGCGGTCAGCGACGTGTTTTTCGAGCGTTTTGCAGTATTTCTCGACGGCAAACATCTTCGGCAACGCCGTGGCGAAGACGACTTCGGTCTGCCCGCGCAAACCCTCGCGGCGCAGCCAGTCTTCGGCGAGATACATGATTTTCTGCGGCGCGCCACCGCACTTCACCGCCCCGGCGGGATGCGTGAAAAGCGCGGTGCCGCGCGTGAAATTGCGGACCGTCTCCCACGTGTAGTCCACGTGCTCGTAGGAGTAGTTGCTGCAGACGTTTTTGGTGCCGAGCGCTTCCTTGAGGCCCGGGATTTTGCCCCAGTTGATCTGAATGCCTGGCGCGACGACGAGCCAGTCGTAGGTGATCGTTTTGCCGTCCCGGGTGAGGACGCGATTCGCCTCGGGCTCGAAGGCGGTGACCGCGTCGCGCACCCAAGTCACACCGCGCGGAATGAGCCCGGCTTCGTCGCGTTCGGATCGTTTTTTGCGGAAGATACCGCCGCCGACCAGTGTCCAGAGCGGCTGGTAATAATGCTTGTCGCTGGGTTCGATGATCGCGACGTCACGGGCGGCGATCCGGCGGGCCAGCCGCGCAGCGACAGTGATGCCGGCGGTGCCGCCGCCGACGATGAGGATTTTGTGATGCGTGGTTATGTTCATGGGTGGATCAGGTGCGGAAAAACGCGGGGAGATTGCGGGCGAGCATGTAGGCGGCGACGAGCCACATCCCGATGGCGAAGACCTTCTGCAGCGTGTCGCCGGAGAGGCGCGTGCGCAGGGCGTTGCCGGCGAACATTCCGGCGAAGCCGCCGCCGATGAAGAGCGCGGTGACGGGCATGGGAAATTGCTGCCCGTGGGCGACGTGCGCGGCCACGCCGGAGACGGAGATGAGGAAGATGACGAGCAGCGAAGTGGCGACCGCGCGGTGGATGCTCATGCCGGTGACGTAGAGCAGCGCGGGCACGATGATGAATCCGCCGCCCACGCCGAAAAGGCCGGACATCAACCCGGCCGCGCAGCCCGCGGCGGTGAGCCGCGCGTAGCAGCCGGGACCGAGCCCGCCGCCGGGACGGGCGACGCACGGGCCGGGGACGACGCCCGCGCCTGCTTTGCCGCGCCACATGCGCAGCCCGACAAAGGCCATGAGCAGCGCGAACGTGGAGAGCAATAGCGCGGCGGAAATCTTCGTGCCGAGCCACGCACCCGCGGGCGCGAGCACCATGCCGGCGACCGCGAAGACGAGCCCGGCGCGCAGGTCCACTTCCTTGGCCCACAGCCGCATGACCGCACCAAATCCCGCGGTGAGGCCGACGGCGGCAAGGCTCAGGCCGATCGAAGTGCCGACGGGCACGCCGAGGCCGTAGATGAGCAGCGGCACGGCGAAGATGGAACCGCCACCGCCGGTCAGGCCGAGCGAGATCCCGACGATCAGCCCATAGGCCAGGCCGAGCAGGTCATGCGTCCACACGTCCATAAATCAGGCGAGCAGATCTTTGGGCGCGTTTTCGAACTGGTCCGCGATGCAGACGACGTCGCGGCCCTGCCGGGCGAGGAAGCCGCAGGCGGCGGCGGCGCGCATGCCGCTCTGGCAGTGGACGAGCAGTGGTTGATCCGCGGGTACCTCGGCGAGGCGCGGGAGCAGCCGGGTGTGGGCGATGTTTTGCGCCGCGCGCAGATGGCCGGCGGCAAATTCGGTGGCCTTGCGCACGTCGAGCACGTTGGGGTGCGTGCCGTTGTTCAGCAGCGCGGGGACTTCGGCGAATTGCACCGCGCGGATCGCGGTCGTCAGCGCGGAGGGCGCGGATTCGACGGCGCTCGCCGGGAGCGTGCCGAGGATATTGTCGAAGTCCATGCGCGCGAGCTGGCGCACAAATTCGTCCGTCGAAGCGGGATCGCTGACCACGATCACGATCTCATTGTCCGGTGCGAGATAACTTCCCGCGAAGTCGGCGAATTTCTCCGCCGGGGCAAAGAGGCTGCCGCGCAAATGTCCGGCGAGGAAGGCGGCGCGGTCGCGCGTGTCGAGGACCACGAAACCCGGCTCGTCGAGCCGCGCGGCGACCGCGTCGAGCGCGAGTTCGCGTGGCTGGGGCAGTTCGCCAAGCACCGCCGGACCGACCTTGTTGACGTGTTTCATGTTCGCGAAATACGCAGGCGGCTCGGGCTGGCCGCTGAGGATGAATTTCACGAATTCCTCCTCGGGGCCGTCGAGGGCGAGCTTGAAGGCGTGGTTGAATTTCACCTCATAACCGAAGGTTGAATTTGGGACCGAACCGAGCGCCTTGCCGCAGGCGCTGCCGGCGCCGTGCGCGGGCAGGATTTGCAGGTGGCACGGCAGATCGGCCACTTTTCGCAGGCTGGCATAAAGCTCCCGCGCACCGGCTTCCTGCGTGCCGGCCAGCCCGGCGGCTTGTTCTAGCAGATCCGGGCGGCCGACGTCGCCGACGAAAAGGAAATCCCCGGTGAGCAAGGCCACCGGCTCATCCGCGCCGCCGCCCACATCCGTCACGAGATAGACCAGATGCTCGGGCGTATGCCCCGGCGTGTGCATCGCCTGGAACTGGATGTTGCCGACTTTGAACGTGTCGCCGTCGTGCAGCAGCGTCACGTTGGCGAGTTTGCTCGCCCATTCGCTCTGCCAGTCCGCGCCGCCTTCGGCGGAAAGATAGACGCGCACCGCGGGGTCGGCGGCGAGTTCACGCGCACCGCTCACGAAGTCCGCGTGAATGTGCGTCTCGGCGACGGCGGTGAGGCGCAGTCCTTCCTCCTCGGCGACCGCGCGGTAGCGGTCGATGTCGCGTTCGGGGTCGATGACGATGGCCTCGCCGGTGCGCTGGCAGCCGATGAGGTAGGCGTATTGTGAAAGGTGCGGGTCGAAGATTTGGCGGAGAAACATGGTCGTGAGTCTGGTTGGGGGTGTCGTTTACTGGGCGCAGCCGCGCTGATTCCAGGGCAGCTTCGCGATGAGCATTCCCATTGCGCAGGTGTCGGTGATTCCGGCAAACATCAGCCCTGCGCCGACGAAGCCCGAGAGCCACATGAAGGCGGGATTAACGAACTGCGCGAGCAGGACGCCGGTCAGCACGAGGGCTCCCGCGGCGATGCGGACCTGCCGCTCCAGCGACATGACGCTGGTCGTGCCGCGATTCACCGGCAGCCCGGCCTCGGCCCAAGCCATCGTGCCGCCTTCGACGACGTGGCATGCCTCAAACCCGCTTTTTTCGAGCTTTTCCGCGGCCTGTTTGGCGCGACTGCCCGAACGGCAGAGAACAAAGACGGGCTGATCCTTGGTGAAGCCGTTGACGCTCGCGAGTTGGGCGGGGTCGAGCCGATCGAGCGGCTCGAGATGCACGCCGGGGACGTGGACTTCCGCATGCTCCGCGGGAGTGCGGACATCGAGGAGGTGGAGTTTTTCGCCGGATTGGAGGCGGGTGTTGAGTTGGGAGGGGCTGATGGTTTTCATAAAGGAGTTCTCATAAAGCTATATCGCCATATGGAGATATAATGGACGTAGGGAAAGGAGGGTTATGGGATTTTGCCGAGTTAGATCGAGTAGTGGAGCGGCGCTTCGTTGGCCCGCCGGTTTAGCCGCTGGCAGACGAGTTCGCAGAGCGGGAGCACCATGTCGTCATTGATCTCATACCGCACGCTCACGCCGTCCCGCTCGCGGGAAAGAAAGCCGCCATCAAAGAGAATCCGCAACTGCTTCGAGACGTTGGCCTGCGAGGAATTCAGGCTTTCCACCAGAGTGCCGACCGTCTTTGGGCCGCTCTTCAGTTCCTGCAAAATGGCGAGCCTGGTCGGCTCGGCGAGGAGTCGAAAAACGTCAGCAATCTTCTCCAGAGCCTGGCGGCTTTGCTTGGGATGGGCGGGGTCGATGGGGGTAGTAAGCATAGTGCTGTGTGAGGAATTAAAGTCAGGATTGGGAGATTGGCAATGGATATTATTTTAAATCGTTATGTAGTTATAGAAACTTAAGTTGGAGGCTGCGCAGTTATCGTGCGACCGGAGATTGCGCGGTCTTTCCGAAAAGCCCCTTGACGATTTTGGCGCGCGAACACTATATCCAGTGCAGTTCTTTTCACTTCACCACAACATATAGTGGCTTTCCCTTAAATCAGAGGAAACGGCAATCGGCTGTCGCGGGCGCTGTCAGCGGCTAATTTGCTGGGCAGTTCGGGTGCAGTCGGCCGATTCGCCACACCGAAGGCGCCCCGAGTCCCATGCTAACCTGCGCGATGCCGTTGAACGGCGCGCGGGGCAGCACCTGCGGACTCTCAAGCGCCGAAGTCCCGGGGACCGTTTGTCCAGCGACTTTCCAAAGAATATTTGTGGGCGATGGCGCGCTCGCGCTTCGCCTTTCGTTCAATCCCAGTAAGTTCCGTTTCCGACTCGACCCGCCATGAATCCGACCACCACGCCCTTCGTCCTCCGCAATGATCTGCCCGCCACCGTCGCGGAGCTGCCGCAAGTCATCCGCCGCGATTTGGCGGGCGATGTTTCGGGCAAACCTCGCGTCGTGCCGTGGCTCGGGCACAAGATCGCCAAGGCGGTCGCGGCGGCCTGCTTCGTCGAAGGGCAGGATGATGAAATCGGGCGCCAGGTGCAGGCGGAGATCGAATATCGGATGCGGCGCGAGCGGCCGAGCTTTGTCCATATCGAGCAGCTTCAGGACATGGTCGAGGAGACGCTGATCGAGATCGGGCATCCCAAGGTCGCGCTCGCTTACGGAAAATATCGCGCGAAACGCACCGCCGAGCGGGAGCATGGCACGCCCGCGCCGGACGATTCGATCGAGCAGATGGAGCTGGCCACGCGCGAGCAACTCGGGGAGATCCGCGCGCGCATTTCCTTCGCGAAAATCGGACTGCGGCTGTCGCTGAGCGACGACGACGTGCTCGCGCGCCTGCTCCGCAGCACTTCGATCAATCTGACCGCCGACGAGCGCCGCGACACCATCGTCCTCAATGCCAAGTCGCTGCTCGATCTCGATGCCGACGGACGCTTCTTCGCCGCGCGCATCCTGCTCAGCTATATTTACGAAGAGACCCTCCCGTGGAAGGTGGCGGACGGCCCGCAGGCGCTCAAGGACGCGCATCGCCGCGCCTTTATCGACTACATCCCGGTCGGCATCGCACTCCGCCGCCTCGATCCGCGTCTCGCGACTTTCGATCTCAAGCGCCTCGCCGACGCGCTCGATCCGTTCGCCGATTTGCAGTTCGACTTCATCGGCATCCAGACGCTCTACGATCGTTACCTCATCCACACGCACGACGCGGTGACGGGTCGCAAACGCCGCCTCGAAGCGCCGCAGATTTTCTGGCTCCGCGTCGCCATGGGTCTCGCGACTTTGGAGACGGAAAGGGAGACACGCGCCGTGGAATTTTACGGCATCTACAAATCGCGTCGCGCCTGCTCCTCCACGCCCACGCTTTTTAATGCAGGCACGATGCATCCACAGCTTTCGAGTTGCTACCTGCTCTATTGCGGCGATTGCATCGAGGACATCACCGAAACCTGGCGACGGTTTTCGCATCTCTCGAAGTGGGCGGGCGGCCTCGGTTGCTCGTGGACGGCGATCCGCGGCGCGGGTGCGCACATTCACGGCACGAACGGCGAAAGCTCGGGCGTGATCCCGTTCCTCAAAGTCTCGAACGACATCGCCATCGCCGTGAATCAAGGTGGCAAGCGGCCCGGCGCGCTGTGCAGCTATCTGGAGCTGTGGCACGCGGACATCGAGGACTTCCTCGATTTGCGCAAGGAAACCGGCGACGACCGCCGCCGCACGCACAACATGAACACGGCGCATTGGATTCCTGATCTGTTCATGAAGCGGCTCAAGGCGATCTCCGAAGGCGTGCTGCCGAAGGACGCGACTTGGACGCTCTTCCGCACGAACGAAGTGTCGGACCTGCCGGAGACCTACGGCAGCGCGTTTGAAAAACGGTACGAGCACTACGAGCGCCTCGTCGATGAGGGCAAACTTTGGGGCCGCAAGGTGCGCGTCCTCCAGCTCTGGAAGCGGATGCTCGAGATGCTTTTCGAGACCGGTCACCCGTGGATGACTTGGAAGGATCCGGCGAACGTGCGCAATCCGCAGGATCACGCCGGCGTCATTCACAACTCGAATCTCTGCACCGAGATCGAGCTGAACACGAGCAACGAGGAGGTCGCCGTCTGCAATCTCGCGAGCGTCAACCTCGCCGCGCATCTCCGCGCCGACGGTTCGCTCGACCACGAGCAACTCCGGGCGACGATCACCGTGCTCATGCGGATGCTCGACAACGTCATCGACATCAATTTCTACCCGGTCGAAGCCGCCGCGCTGGCAAACCAGCGGCACCGTCCGGTCGGCCTCGGAGTCATGGGCTTGCAGGACGCGCTTTACGACAAACGCGTCGCTTTCGACACTCCGGAAGCGGTGGCCTTCAACGACGAAGCGATGGAGGCGATCGCCTTCTACGCCTACCACGCGAGCAGCGATCTCGCCGCCGAGCGCGGCGCTTATCAGAGCTACCCCGGATCCAAGTGGCAGCGCGGTTTGCTGCCGCTCGACACGCTGGACATGTTGGAGAAGGAGCGCGGCGTGCCGATCCTCGTCGATCGCAATTCGCGGCTGGATTGGTCCGCGCTGCGGGAGCGCATCGCCAAGAATGGCATGCGCAACTCGAACTGCCTGGCCATCGCCCCGACTGCGACGATCTCGAACATTCTCGGCTGCACGCCCTGCATCGAGCCGACCTACAAACACATTCACACCAAGTCGAATTTGAGCGGCGAATTCATCCGGACCAACGACCACCTCCTGCGCGACCTGCAGGCGCTTGGTCTCTGGGACGAGGAGATGCTCGCTGACCTGAAATATTTCGACGGCAGCGTGCAGGGCATCGAGCGCGTGCCGGCGGACTTGAAGCGGCTTTATAAGACGGCCTTCGAGATCACACCGACGTGGATTCTGCAGTGTGCGGCGGTCCGGCAGAAATGGATCGACCAGGCCCAAAGTACCAACCTTTGGCTCGCGGAAAGTGACGCCCGCACCGCGAGCTTCATGTATCGCGAAGCCTGGGAGCGTGGCCTGAAGACGACCTACTATTTGCGTACGCTGAACAAGAGCACGATCGACAGCGCCAGCCGCGACCGTCGTCCGACGGCGGAACCAAAACGCGAGGCCACCGAAGCGGAGAAGCAATCCTGCTCGATCGAAGCGATGCGCAACGGCGGCACCTGCGAAGCCTGTCAGTAAGCGCCTTTCCGGCCGGCGTCATGAGTGCCAACGCATCGTCCGGAGGGGAGAACGGCGACTATTATTGGGAAGGATCGGTCGTGGTCTTCACCGCGCAATTCCATCTCCGCCGCGGCTCTTGCTGTGGCAGTGGCTGCCGTCATTGTCCGTTTGATCCCGCGGGAGAAAAACCGGGTTCGTCCGTCGTCCCCGATCCGGCAGAGCCGGGTCCGGCCGATTTATGATCCGCTTTTTGGCGAATCCATCAGGGCGAGGATACGCTCTTTCTTCGTGGCGTAGTCGAGGGAATGGAAGACGCGGATTTCCTCGACGCGCCGGGCGCCGTTGAGGGCGTCGAGGAAGAGCGTGTATTGCGCGGCGAGTTCGGTGGTCTCGAGGTAGCGACCGCGGAGGTTGGCGTCGGCGTAGGCGTGCGGTGTCTGCTGGGAGAAAAGATGGAAGCGCAGCCAGCGGCGGTCCGTGCGGGAAACCTTCTGCGTTTTGCGGAAGAAGGCGACGAAGAGAAGCAGGACGAGATAGGTATCGACCTGCGCCTGGAGTTCGAGATTTCGGACGAAGTCTTCGCTGGCGATTTCGCGGACGCCGCGCTGGAACTGGATCGCCGCGTGCAGCGCGTGATTGATTTCCTCCACGAAGGCAATGAGGCAGCGGATGTTGACGTCGGTGACGCCCTTGCGCGGGTCGTGCCGCTCGAGTTGTTCGATGAGCCAGCGCGAATAATAGATGCCGACGTAAAGCCGATCGTCCGCCTTTCGCAGGAAAGTGCGGGCCAGTTCGCTCAACTCGCGGGCCGAGGCTCCGGCCGCGCGACTCAGTTGGCCACAGCGCTGGCGGTCGATCAGGCAGTCCTCCAGGTTGATCCCGACCTGCACGTAAGTGCGCTCGAAGAGCCGCTGGATTTCGCTGAAGAGCGTCGCGTTCATGCCAGAAAAGGCGAAGGCGCGCCGTCGAGGTGGATCAAGGTATCCGACAGTCGATTGAGCGCGAGCCGCACGTCGTGAAAGCCATCGGCCAGCGTTTCAAAGACTCCGCTCAGCGCACATGACCGCGCCACCTGATGGCCGGCGGCGACGCGGAAATTGCTGCGGCCGACATCCTCGTAAAAGCTCACGTCTGGGGCGCCGCGCTGGGAGCGGCTTTGGACCGTTTCGTGAAAGATGCCGGTGATGAAGAGCGAGTAATTTCCCACGTGGGCGCGGATGAGGAAGGTCTGGACGGGCGAAGCGTTGCGCAGCGCGATGAGCATGTCGGACACGTACTGAACGGGGTTCGAGTGACCGTCCGCGGGCGACTTCATCCGCGCGGTTTGAGAAAAAGTTTCGAGCAGCGAAGCAAGGTAATCGCTGACGTTCCGATCGTTCAATCCTGTCTGTTTTAAGACATGCCTGAGCAAAACGTAGAAGTAGAGTTGCGGCGAAATGGTCAGCGGCGCGCCATCGGCGAGCATGGATTCGACGAGGCGTGGGCTGTCCAGGATGCTATCCCGCGCTTCCGCGTCGGTGAGGAGTTCGACGAGATTCACTGAGTCACGCTCCGTTCTGGAGAGGGTCTTCACGACGAAATCGAAATCCGCCGCGGTGAATCGTTCCCGACAATTTGCTTTAATCATCGGAATTGAGAAATAAGCACTGGCTGTGCCATGGAAGTTTGGACGGGGAGGAAGCGTGGATGTTCAAACGCAAATTCGCACCCGCGCTTGCCAGCGGACGGATGGGCGCGCCACCTTCCGGGATGCGCCGCGTGCTGCTTACTTTTCTTGCGCTGTTCCTCGTCGGACTGCTGGCCGCGCTTTGGTACGCGGCGGATCGCGGTTTCACCAAAAAGTGGCGCGGCTACGTGAGCGGGGAGTTTCGCAAACGCGGCGTGGAGGTGACCTTGCAACAACTCACGCTCGATCCGCTGCGCGGGCTGGTGGCCAAGGACGTGCGGGTTTACGACGCGCGCGACCGGCGCCGCACGCTGGCGCAGATCGACGAGATGGCGTTGCAGGTCAATTTTGCCAATCTCATGCGCGGCAAAACGTTCCTCGACGCGCTGGAACTCCGCGACGCGAACCTTTCGCTGCCGCTCGACCCGGAGAATCCGGGCGGACCGAAGATCGAGATCGCGCGGCTGAATGCGCGCCTGTTTCTGCCGCCGCAGCAGATCTATCTCGCGCACGCGGACGCGGAAATCTTCGGGGTGAACGTCACCGCCGCGGGCCGGCTCATCCATCCGGAGGCGTTTCGGCTCAAATCGGGAACGCGGGAGACGGCGCTTCCGGCATGGATGACGCGCGTTTTCGACGAAGTCACCGCGTGGCAGTTTGAAGGCGAGCCGCCGATGGTCCACATCGCTTTCAGCGGCGATCTCGCGGAACCGGATCAGATCTTCGTCGATGCGACGCTCTGGGGGGAACGTCTCCGCCGTCAGGCCTACGTGTTGCGGAGCCTGTATGTCGCGGCGAGCTACCGCGGCGGGGTGCTCGATCTGAAGCAGTTCCAGGCCGCCGATCCCTCCGGCGAGCTGCGCCTTTCCGGCCTGTGGGAACCCGCCGCCCAGACCGCGCATCTCCAACTCCGATCAAGTCTCGACGCCTTGGCGTTGGCCCGGACGTGGGGCGATTTCCCGTGGCTGAACGATTTCATTTTCTATACGCCGCCGCGGATGGATCTGCGGCTGGACGTCGTGTTTGGTGAGGCCATTTCGGTCCGGGCGCTCGGGCACTTTGCCGCGGACAAGTTTGCCTACCGATCCGCGATCTTCGAGAGCGCCGCCGCGGATTTTTCGTGGGATGGCGGCAGCTGGAGCGTGCGGGAAATACGGCTCGCCCGGGCGGGCGGCGAAGAGGTGACCGGGGATGTGCTGCGGGTGCCCGGCGATTTTCGCGCGCGGTTGCGGAGCACGATGAACCCTAAAGTGCTGCGGCCTTTGCTGAGCGGAAAAGCGGCGGAGACGCTGGCGGAATTTGAATTCGCGCAGCCGCCGCACATCACGCTGGAAGCGCGCGGAGCGGCGCCGGCGCTGGAAGCGTTGACTGTGGATGGTGAGGTGACGCTGGGGGCGGCCAGCTTTCGCGGGGTTCCGGCGAACAGTGCGACGGCGAAGCTGCGCTATGAAGACCGCGTGCTTTCGATCGCCCCTTTCCGGGTCGAACGCAGCGAAGGCGGCGGCGACGGCAATCTATATTTCGATTTCCGCCGCGACGAAGTGCGCCTCGATAAGATCCGCGCCCGCGTCAATCCGCCGGAAGTGGCGATGTGGGTCGATCCGCGGCTGGTCAAAGACATCCTGCCCTACCGATTTCCGAACCAGCCTCCGAACCTGCTGATCGACGGCCTTGTGCACACTAAGCGCGGCAAGACGACGCGGCTGGCCATCCAGGTCGATGCGCCGGCGGGCATGGATTACACCTTTCTCCGCAAGAATCTCAGCGCGTCGCAGATTGCGGCGAAGCTGCTTTTCACCAGCGATCGGTTGAAGATTTCCGATCTTTCCGCGGCGCTCTTCGGCGGTTCGCTGACGGGCGGCGCCGACATCGCGTTGCCGCCATCGCGACCGGGACACAGCGCCAGCCTGGTGTTTGACAACCTCGATTTTGCCCGCGTGACGAAACTCTATTTCGACTACGACAACTCACAGGGCCGGCTCAATGGCCGCTACGATTTCTCCGGGCGCGGCGACGATGCCCGCGCGATGAAGGGGCGCGGCGAATTGACGGTGACCAATGGCAATATCTTCGCCATCCCGTTCCTCGGGCCGCTTTCCGGCGTGCTCGACAGCATCGTGCCGGGCATGGGGCACACGCTCGCGCGGCGCGCGGCGGCCAGGTTCACGATCAACGACGGGGTCGTTAACACGGACGACCTCGTGGTGCAGGGCAGCGGCTTCAGCATGATCGGCAACGGCAAGCTGTTCTTCGTGGACGACAAGATGGACTTCGACATGCGGATCAACGCGCAAGGGTTGCCGGGGGTGCTGCTTTTTCCAGTCAGCAAGCTCTTTGAATACACCGCCGACCAGAAACTTTCGAAGCCGGAATGGCGGATGAAAATCGTCCCGCGGCTGTGATCCTCAGAACGGCTCGATCGACATCGTGCCGGTCGTGATCGTCCACGCATCGGCCGCGGCCATGCGTTTGAGTTCGTGGCCCGCGCCCCACGAATCGGAGTAGAGGATTTCCTCCGACTTGGGGTTGTAGCCGATGATCAGGCGCATGTGACCGCCGGCGTTTTGGGGGATGCCTTGCTCCGGCACCTTGCCGAGCATGACGGTCCAGAGCAGCGGGGTGCCTTCGTTGATATGCGATTGCACGGAGCGCTGGAAGCGGCCGAGATCGGCTTTGTTTTTGGTGCGTAGCTCCTTGAGAACGTTGACGTCCATCGCGCTGTAAACCATGCCCAGATCGATCATGTTGCCTTGATCGGGAATGAGCGGCGCGTCGGCCTTCTTCGCAGCGCGATTGTAATCCGCCATCAACTTCAGGATGTCCCGGAGGTCGCTTTTTTCAATCTCGCGGACGCGCACCTTTAGGCGCGCGCTGAGCTTTTTGAGCGCTTCGACCATCGCCTCGCTGCTCGTGCCGCCGGCAGTCGAGGTATTGGCGACTTGCGCGAGTTCCTGCTGATCGACGGAGTTGCCATAGTAACGCATCACTCGCTCCGCCGAGGCGACGACGCAGTAACCCTTCTGCCCTTGATCCACCATCGGGACATTGGGAATCCAGACATCGCCGGAAGCGGCGTCCTTTTTCACCTGCGCCGCGCCGGAAAATTTGGCGGTCGGCGCGCTGGTCGCGCTGGCGAGCAAGCCCGATTGTTTTTCCAGCGCGGTGACGGAGAGGCGGACAAATTCGGCGCGAAAGGGAATGCCGCGCGACTTCACTTCCTTGGTCTTGCTGTACTCGAGGAGGTAACGCGCCTGATCGGTCGTCCAGAGCAGGCCCTCCGCCTTGACGGCGCTCGTCGGATCCTTGCCGCGGACCGTGAATTTCGCATTTGTCGTTTTGCTCAGCGCCTCTGCCGCCCCTCGCACCAGCGTGTCGAATTTGGTTTCCGTCCAATCGCCGACGTCCCCGCGCGCGTACAAAATCACGGTCATTTCCTTGAGCGTTTCGCCGTCGAATCGCGCGAGACTTTCCACGGCGGGCAGCCCGAAGGCCGTCATCCCGGGGCGCGCGGACCGCGCGGAATCCCGCGCCTGCGAGGTCCATTCAAAGCCGAGGCTTTTGGCCGCCGTCATGAACTGGTCCTGATTCTGCGTCCAAAGCTTGTCGCCCGCGAAAAGCGGATCGAGCGGCTCGGCGAAAGCGGTGGCGCTGCAGACGAGCGCGGCGAATGGGGGGAACAGACGGTTCATAAAATGCGGGGCTGTTGCTGGGTGAGACAATGGAATGCGCCCAGACCCCAAATCAACTCCCGGCAATCGATGGGCACGATTTTCCGTTTGGGAAACGCCTTTTGCAGAACCGCCACTGCCCATTTGTCATGCGCGTCGGCGAAGACGGGGAGGAGCACGACTTTGTTGGCGATGTAGAAATTGGCGTAGCTCGCGGGCAGGCGCTGGCCGTCGCGGACGATCTTGCGCGGCATCGGCAGGGTCAGCACTTCCAGCGGGGTGCCGTCCTCGACATCCATGGTGCGGAGCGCTTCGAGGTTCGCCTGGAGCGGTTCGTGATTGTGGTCGTTCTCGTCGTCCTCGACGACGGTCACGACAGTGCTTGGTCCGATGAAGCGCGTGAGGTCATCGACGTGTCCATCCGTGTCGTCGCCCTCGATGCCATCGCCCAGCCAGAGGATGCGTTTCACGCCGAGGAAATCCTGCATGCGCTGTTCGATGTCCTTTTGCTTGAGATCGGGATTGCGGTTCGGGTTGAGCAGGCAGGATTTGGTGGTCAGCAAAGTGCCGTCGCCGTTGACGTCGATCGATCCGCCTTCGAGGACCATTTTTGGAAAAAAGATCGGCAGGCCCTGGGCTTCGGCGATGCGCTTCGGCACGTCGTCATCGAGATCGAACGGCGGATATTTCCAGCCCCACGCGTTGTAGTCCCAATCGACGATCGCGAGCTGCGGGGCCTCGGCGCGCGTGAGGTAAATCGGCCCGTGATCGCGGCACCACGGTTCGTTGGTGCGGATGTGGAAGAATGTGACGTGATCGGTCTTTGCTTTCGCGGCCGCGAGATGTCCGCGAACGAGCGCCTCGTGCTCGGCGTCGCAGACGTTGATGTTCACTTTCTCCGAACCCGAGAGCGTGTGGACCATCTTCGCCAGCGTGGGCACGATGCGTTCATAGGAATCGGGGAAGCTGATGCCGTCCGGGCGCGGCCACGAAAGCCAGGTGGCTTCGTGCGGTTCCCATTCCGCCGGCATGCGGTAGCCGAGCGCGGCGGGTGTCGGCGTTTCGGTCGGGGCGAGTTTTTCGACGGGGGCGCTCATAGGTCAGTCGATGAATCGCTTTTGGATGTCTCCGTAGGCGTCAATTCGGCGGTCGCGGAAAAAAGGCCAGTGCGTGCGCTGGGTGTCGAGCGCGTCGAGATCGGCTTCGACGATCAGGATTTCTTCTTCGCTGACCGAGGCTTTGGCGACGATCTGCCCGGCGGGATCGGCGACAAAACTCTGGCCCCAGAATTCGATCCCGGGACCGCCGTCCGGCGCTTCGTGCCCGACGCGATTCGGCACCGCGACGTAGCAGCCGTTGGCGATGGCGTGCGAGCGCTGGATGGTTTCCCAAGCGCTGTGCTGACGCGGGCCGTATTCCGCTTTTTCGCCGGGATGCCAGCCGATGGCCGTCGGGAAAAAAAGGATCTGCGCGCCGGCCAGGGCAGTCAGCCGCGCGGACTCGGGATACCACTGATCCCAACACACGCAGACGCCGATTTTCGCATACTTCGTCTGCCAGGCGCGGAAGCCGAGATCGCCGGGCGTGAAATAGAATTTCTCGTAGAACAGCGGGTCGTCCGGGATGTGCATCTTCCGATATTTGCCGAGATAGGTGCCGTCCGCGTCGATGATCGCAGCGGTGTTGTGATAAAGGCCGGCGCTCCGTTTTTCAAAGAGCGAGGCGATGATCACGACGCCGCGTTCCTTGGCCAGCTTGCCGAGCGCGTCGGTGCTGGGCCCGGGGATTTCCTCGGCGAGTTGGAAGTATTTGTGATCCTCGATCTGACAGAAGTACTGCGAGGTGAAGAGCTCCTGCAGGCAGACGATCTGCGCGCCGCGATCGGCGGCTTCGGCGGTTTTGGCGAGGGCCTTGGCGAGGTTCTCGCGCGGCTCCGCGGAGCAGCGCATTTGGACGAGGGCGAGGGTGACTTTGTGAGGCGACATGCAGGGAAGAAGATGCGCGACGCTGCGCGCAAGCGAAGCGGGGTTGCGTGAAAAGTGTGTGTCGCGAGGCAGCGAAAGCAATGCGCGATCTCCGCGCCACGCGAGGCCGGGAGGACGGCCTTACTGGATCGAATCCGCGGGCACGACTTTGACGCTCTCCAGCGCCACGCGCGTCTGCGGTTTGCTCGGCTCACCGCCGCCGCTCGGGCCGACGGGCGTCTTGCCAATTTTCTTCAGCACGTCTTCGCCTTTGAGCAGTTTGCCGAAGGCGGTGTATTTCCCGTCGAGCGATGAAGCGTCGCCGAGGCAGATGAAAAACTGGCTGCTCGCGGAATCGGGATTCGCCGAGCGCGCCATCGAGAGGACTCCGAGGACGTGTTTGCGATCGTTGAACTCCGCCTTGATGCGCTCGTCCGCGCTGCCCGTGCCCCACATCGCTTCCTTCGTCGGATCCTTGGTCAGCGGATCGCCGCCCTGGATCATGAAGCCATCGATGATGCGATGAAACGCCGTGCCGTCGTAAAAGCCGGACTTCGCGAGCTTGAGGAAATTGGCGACGGTCTTCGGCGCCACCTCGGGCCAGAACTCGACGACCATTTCACCGGCCGAAGTTTTCAAGACCGCGACTTCCTTGTCCGCGGCGCGGGCGGGAGTGGCGAAAGCGGCGCCGAGGGCGCAGGTGACGACGAGAGAGAAAAGGGGAAGCTTCATGCCGCGAACATCAGCGCGCCTCTCCGCCGCTGTCACGCGGAAAAACACCGCGCGCATTTTCGCCCCGCAGTACGCGGCGTCGTCGAGAAATGCGTTTGCCAAGACCCGCCGTCGCCCGCATCGTCGCCGCCCCTATGCAAGACATCCGCATTCTTTTCAAAACTTCCCGCGGCACGATCGAAGGCACCATCTTCGCCTCCAAAGTGCCGATGACCGCCGCCAATTTCCTGAACCTCGCCCAGCGGGGTTATTACAACGGCATCGCCTTTCACCGCGTGATCAAGGATTTCATGATCCAGGGCGGCGATCCGACAGGCACCGGTTCCGGCGGGCCGGGGTACAAGTTCGGCGACGAAATCCACCCGTCGCTCAAGCACACCAAGCCGGGCCTTTTTTCGATGGCCAATGCCGGCCCCGGCACGAATGGCAGCCAATTTTTCATCACACACGTGCCCTGCCCGTGGCTCGATGGAAAGCACGCGGTCTTCGGCGAAGTGACCAAGGGCCACGACGTTGTGAACGCGATCGCCCAGGGCGACAAAATCACCGAGATCGAAATTCTCGATTCCACGGACGAGCTTTTCACCGCGCAGAAGGCGCAGCTCGATAAGTGGAATGCGGTGCTGAAGTAACCGCCCGCCTGCCGTCTCTTTTCGCGCTGGTCAGCTTCCATGCTGGCCAGCGCGTTTTCGTTTCCGCAAAGGCGGTCGTCAGGACAGTCGCACGAGATCGCGCAGAAACTGAAGCCAGATGAAAAACATGCCGCGCCACGAGTAACGGATTTCGCCCGCGGCGTTCTGCTTGAGCACGCCGGCGGCGAGGTTATGCGTGATCTGCGAGCGCAGGTCTTTCTGGATCTCGTGCTGGATCGTCTCCGGATCGAGCTCGGAAAGGTCGTCGAGGCGGACGCGGTTTTCGTTCAGGAACTGGCGGTGGCTTTTGTAGATCTGTAGGAAGGTCTGGTCGCTGCCGAGCCGATTGACGCGCCATTGTGGGACGAGCTTGAGGCTGTAGCTGAAGGGATAATTCCATGTCGTCCAGATCGTGCCGTCCTTCGCTCGCGAAGAGATGCTGAGGTAGAAAAACGCGACGTCGTGCTGGTCGATGAGGCAGATGGCGGTCTGGGTACGTTCGCCGGCTTTGTAAAAAAGGCGGAAGAATTGCGCGTAATCGTCCCAGTCCCAGCCCGCGTCTTCGACGTGCTCAAAATCCTCGCCTTCGATTTCGTCGGTGATGTCGTCGAGCGCCGGGAATGCCTCGGCGTTGGGGGGCGTTTTGTGCCGGAGATTTTTCTCGAGCGGCAGTGTGAGTCGACGGACTCGGGTGAGAATCTCCAGCCACGGCAGGAGCAGCCAACTCGAGGCGCAGAACACGCCGACTTGCCAGTATCCGCTCAGCTTCCACCCGGCGACGAAGGAGGTGCAAAGCACGCCGCATGCACCCAGCTTGCGGAGTGCCGGATGGTGAAAGCTGCGGAGGGCGAAGCTGAGGACCGCGACACCGAGAATCAGCAGCAGGTCGGAGAACATCAGGGCGTGATGCTGTGCTTTTTCAGGAAAACTGCAAGTTCGTCGGGCCCGAAGTCCGGCAGCACGAGCCCGTCTGCCGTGACCAGCGTGGGCGTGCGTCGCTGACCGGAGAGGCGGATCATTTCGTCGTAATCCGCGCGCGTTTTTTCCACGTCGATCCATTCGTATTGGTAGCCGTGGCTGTCGAGCCATTCGCGCGCCATCACGCACCACGGGCACCAGACCTTGACGTAAACTTTCAACGGAGGCGTCACTTCGCCTGTTCCTTCCACTTCTCGGATTGGCTTTCGAGGTAGTTGCTGACGTTGGTGCGGTAGGTCGTGAGTTGCGCTTCGGTGAGATCCTTTTCTTCGACCGTCTGAATCCGGGCGGTGTTGACCATAAACGTCGTGCCGGCGAGTTGCAGGATCACCCGGGTCTGCCGTTCCTTGAACATCACCACGGGGAAAGTATCGCCTTTGTCCATCTGCCACTTCGCGCCGTCGGCCAGTTGGACCGGCGTGGATTCGGTCAGCATGGCGTAGAGCACATACGGTTTTTTCTCCTGCGCTAGGGCAGCGGCGCAGATCGAGAGAAGAAGGAGGGTCAGTAAAACGAAGCGGGACACGGCGAGGATTTTCGACGCCCTGCGCAGAAAATCAACCGGCGAGCGCGCCGGGCAAACGAAAATACCGTTTGCATTTCGCAGGCATCTAACCAGTGTGCCCACAGCACAATACCTAAGCACAGCCCTCGGAGTTGGGGAGATTGTCAGTTGAGTAACTTCAGTGACGACTTGAAACCGATGACCGGGAACCGTCACCGAAGACCGCGCTCAGGCCAACTGAACAAATAAATCACATGGGTAACAAACTCTACGTGGGCAACCTCTCGTTCAACACGACTGAAACCGATCTGCAGGATTTCTTCGCGCAGGCGGGTCCAGTAACCGAGGTCATGCTCGTCCAGGATAAATTCACCGGCAAGTCCCGCGGCTTCGCCTTCGTCACCATGGGCAGTGATGCCGATGCGCAGAACGCCATCACGCAATTCCACGGGAAGCCGATGGACGGACGCAACCTGACCGTAAACGAAGCTCGTCCACGCGAAGATCGTGGCGGCGGTGGCGGGGGCGGGAGTGGTGGCGGCGGCGGTTACGGCGGCGGCGGGGGGGGACGCGGCGGCGGCGGCGGTGGTGGTGGTGGTGGTCGTGGTGGCTACGGCGGCGGCGGTGGAGGACGAGGCGGCGGCGGTGGCGGTCGCAGCGATCGCGGGGACCGGCGCTACTAAAAGGCCGTTGGCGCTCGAACCGAGCGTTGGCAAATTCTACAGTGCGGCCCGGATGTCCTCCGGGCCGCGCTTTTTATTTTGCGCCCGGTTTGCGCTCGTAGATGGCAACCGTGGTGATGAAATCCACGGCCCGCTGGAGGACCGCGTCCCGCAGAACCGGGTTCGTCTTTTCGCCCTTCGCCATTTGGGCCGCCTGGATGGCGTCCAGTTCCGGATTCGTGCCAGCGACCAGCGCCGCTTCGTTCATGCGCGGGCGTTCCGTCTCGAAGACGAACTCGCCAACGCCCTTCTCCAATTCCTGGCGGAGCAGCGTGTCGGTCGTTTGTTGGGAAATTTCGACCGCCAGGTCCGGCTTCACTCCACCGGGAAAGACCGGCACGTTTCCCGGCAACGCCACCTCGGCCACGGCGATGCGGACCATTTTTCCACTGGCCAAGGGAAACTCGGCGAACTCCACCGCTTCACCTTTGGTCTGCTGGCCGATGATCAGCGCGTTGGCGTGGGTGCGCAGCACGGCCGCGATCACTTCCGCATTGCCGGCGGTGTCGCCATCGACGAGCACCGCGAGAATCCCGCGGAAGATCGGATCTTCCTTCGAGGTCAGGATTTGTTCCTGCTTGAGATTCGGCTTCTTCACCGAGAAAAGCACCCGCCCTTTCGGGCTAAAGCGTTTGCAGACTTCCGCGGTCTGCTCGAACTCGCTGCCCGGTGGGGTCGCCCGCAGATCGAGGATCAGCGCAGGAAGTTTGGCCGTCGTGAATTTATGGAGCGCCGCATCGAGTTCGCTCACGTTCCCCGGCGCGATGGCGCCGAGGCGCGCGTAGCCGATCCGGTTCTCGAGAATCTCCGCGCGAAAAGGACTGGCGGCCGCGGGGCCATCGGCCGCAGGAGCCTTTAAAATCAGGGCTCCAGGGGCGATCCGATCGAGTAAACCCTGCACCGCGGCGCGTCGCATTTCGGCTTCTGTGAGCGCGCCGGGATTGATGAAGTTCTCCTTCAGCAGTTGCAGCACCTCGCCGAGTTCGGGTTCGCTCAATCCATCGACCAAGGCCCGCGTGGTGGTGGCCGACGCCGGCTTGGTCGCGGGTTCGGGAGCGGATTCCGCGGTTTGAGCGCGGGCCAGGATCGGGGAGAGAAGGAGCAGCGCCACCAGCGCGGGAGCCGCGGAAGATTTCATAGGGTGCGGGAAGCTAGGCGCTCAGGCCCTTCGCTGCAATATCGCGCCGGAAATGACGGCCTTCGAAATGCAGGCCCTCGACCGCCGCATAGGCCCGCGCGCGCGCGCCCGGCAGATCGCTGGCCAGCGCGGTCACGCCGAGGACGCGTCCGCCCGCGGTGAGGATTTGCCCATCCTCCTGCCGCGTCCCGGCGTGGAAAACGGTGACCTCCGGCGGCAGGGAATCAAGGCCGGTGATGGGTTTGCCGGTGGCGTAGCTGCCGGGATAACCACCCGACGCGAGGACCACGCAGACCGCGGCATCCGGCTTCCACCGCGCTTCCACCTCCGCGAGACGGCCGTCGATCGTCGCTTCGAGTAATTCCACGAGATCGCTCTCCAAGCGCGGGAGCAGTACTTGCGTTTCGGGATCGCCGAAGCGGCAGTTGAACTCGAGCACTTTCGGCCCGTCGGCGGTCACCATCAGGCCGGGGAAAAGCATGCCGCGATAGTCGAGGCCGTCCGCTTTCAGCCCGGCGATGAACGGATCGAGCACTTCGCGCCGCACGCGCTCTTCCAACTCGGGCGTGAGCAGTTTCGTCGGCGGACTGAACGTGCCCATGCCGCCGGTGTTCAAGCCCTCATCGCCATCGAGCGCCCGTTTGTGATCCTGCGCGCCGGGGAAAAGCAGGTAGCTCTGACTATCGACCAGCGCGTGGATCGAGCATTCTTCGCCGACGAGAAATTCCTCGATGACGACCCGCGCGCCGGCGTCGCCGAACTTCCGCACGTCCATGATCTCGTGGATGGCCAGCGCCGCTTCCCACGCCGTTTGCGCGATGATCACGCCCTTGCCGAGCGCGAGGCCGTCGGCTTTGACGACGAGCGGATATTTCGCTTTCTGGCAAAACTTCTGCGCCGCCTGGCTGTCGGTGAAGCTGCCCGAAGCTGCCGTCGGAATGCCGTGACGCTCCATGAATTCCTTGGCGAAAACCTTCGACGACTCGAGCCACGCAGCGCTTTGCGTCGGGCCGAAAATGCGCAGGCCGTGCTTTTGGAAAAGATCGACCATGCCGGCGGCGAGCGCGTCGTCCGGGCCGACCACGGTCAGGTCGATGCCTTCCACTTTGGCGAACTCCACGAGCTTCTGCCGCTCGGCGACTTTGATCGGCACATTCGTCGCGAGCGATGCGGTGCCGGCATTGCCCGGCGCGCAGTAGAGCGCGGTGACGCGAGGCGATTGCTGGAGTTTCCAGACGAGCGCGTGTTCGCGCCCGCCGCTGCCGACGACGAGGATTTTCATGGGAAAGAGCGCGGGAGATTACGGGCGCGGCGCAAAGTGATGCAAGGCGTCGGTCACGTGCCCGTCCTTTTCCCAGCGCAGATATTGCGTGATCGCATTGGCTAGGAACTGCCGCGCCGCGCCCACCGCCGCCGGCAGCGGGAGTCCTTTGGCCAGCCCGGCGGTGATCGCGGCGGCATAAGTGCAGCCGGTGCCGTGCGTCGAGATGCCCGGCACAAACGGCGCGGAATATTCCTGCACGATGCCGTCCGGCTCGCACAGCAGATCGACCGACGGATCGAGCCGCAAATGACCGCCCTTGATCAGGAACGCACGACCGTAGGCGGCGGCCAGTTCCAGGCCGGCCCGCCGCATTTCCTCGAGGCTGCCGATCTCGCGGCCGAGCAATGTTTTCACCTCGTCGAGGTTCGGGGTGATGAGCGTCGCGAGCGGGAAAAGGCGCTCGCGGTAGAGCGCGACCGCATCCGGCTGGAGCAGGGGATCGCCGCTGGTTGCGACCATCACGGGATCGACGACGAGCGGAACCTTGGGCTGTGCTTCGAGCACATCACAGACGGCGGCGATGATCTCGCGGGAATAGAGCATGCCGGTCTTCAGCGCGGCGATGGGGAAGGCTTCGAAGAGCAGGCGGATTTGCTCGGCGACGATCCGCGGCTCGATTGCCTGGATGGCGCTGACTTTGCCCGGCACCTCGGCGACGACGCAGGTGATCGCGGTGACGCCATAGACGCCAAGCGCGCACATCGTCTTCAAGTCGGCTTGCGCGCCGGCGCCCGCGCTGTTGTCGGAACCGGCAATGGTGAGAGCGACGGGCAGGTTCATGGATTTGGCGTTGCTGATTGTGGATTAGTGAATGATTGGTCGCTGTCCCGCGCGCGGCGGCTTGTCCTTCATCAGAAATTAGAAATTAGAAATCAGAAATCCCCAATGTCTGCCCCGACCGAACTTGCCGGCCTCCACGTGAGCGTGGACCGCGTCGTGCACATGCCGCAACTCGACGCCCCACCGGATCGCCCGCACCCGTTCGTTTATTTCATCACGATCAAAAACGACTCCGCGATTCCGGTGACGATCAAGGGCCGCAAATGGGTCGTGACCGATGCCGAAGGCCGCTGCGTGGTCGTCGAAGGTGATGGCGTGGTTGGCGAATTTCCGCATCTCCAGAAGAGTCAGCATTTTTCTTACAACAGCTACCACACCATCGGCTCGGATAGCGTCGCGGAGGGGGCATTCTTCGGTGTGACCGCCAATGGTCAGCCGGTCTTCACGCGCATCCCGCGATTTGAAATGCGCGTGCCGGTGACTTCAGTCTGAGGACGGCAGCAGGCCGCTTTCCGTAACTACCGCATCGACCCGCTGGTCGTGCGGTTCGGCAGGTAGCTCCGCGATCATTTGCAGATCGAAGCAGACCCCGAACTTCACCGTGCTGGCGGGGAGTTGGGCGAGGAAACGATCGTAGAAGCCACCGCCCCGGCCGAGCCTCTGGCCATCGCGAGTGAAGGCGAGGCCAGGCACGAGGATGAACTCGAGGTCCGCGGGAGCAATGACGCTGGTGGACGTTGCGGCGGGTTCGCGCACCCGCGGATTCCATGTCGCTGGGGCCAGTTCCGCCGGACTGACGGTCTGCACAAACTCGATCGTTTCGCCCGCGATTCGCGGGTAGCAAAAGACACGGGAACCCGTCTCCCAAAGCCATTCCACGTCGGGTTCGCCGGGCAGCGCCGCGAAAAGAGCGACCCGCTGGCGGCGCGCGAAAGCGGGATGCGCCGCGATGGCGGCGACGATGGCGCACGATTTTTCCGCGCGCTCGGCGCCCAGCGTTTGCAGGCGTCGGCGCATCTCGCGGCGAAGATCAGCTTTGGTCATGGCGCGATCATCCGGTGCCCGGGCCGCCGCTGGCAAGTGAACGAAATCTTTGCCTGTTCGGGACGAGGCGCTTACTTTTCGCACCCGTGGCCAATCCGTTTCAACGCCCCCGCAAACCCAATGCGGAGATTAAAAAATCCGACAAAGTTCCCCCGCCCCCGCCCGTGTCGCCGAACGGATCGACCGAATCGCCGGCGCGCAAAGTCGGCCTGAAACCCGTCAACGGCTGGCAGCGCCGCAATTTTCTCACCGAAGTGCTGCTGCCATCGCTCTTCGCGCCGCGTTCGGCCCGGCACGGCGCGCCGATTTTCCCCGAGCTGAAGGAAGGCGAGATCGGCATCACCTGGATCGGCCACGCCTCGTTTCTCATCCAGACCCGCGAGCACAATCTGCTCATCGATCCGAACTGGGCCAAGTGGCTGAAGGTCATCAAGCGGATGAAACATCCCGGGCTGCATCTGCACGAACTGCCGAACATCGACGTCGTGCTCGTGACGCATGCGCACTTCGATCATCTCGACCGGCGGACGCTGCGCGAGGTCGCGGCCGATCAGCCGATCGTCGTGCCTTTTGAAGTCGGGAATCTCGTGCACGACCTCGGCTTTCGCAGCGTCCACGAACTGCACTACTGGGAGCATTACGAGCACGGGCCGCTGAAGATCACGCTCACGCCCTGCCATCATTGGGGCGCGCGGATGTTGCACGATTCGCATCGCGGCTTTGGCGGCTTCATCATCGAGGTCGGCGGACGCTCGATCTTCCACTGCGGCGATACCGCCTACTTCGACGGCTTCAAGGAAATCGGCCAGCGGCACGCCATCGACGTCGCGCTGCTCCCGATCGGCGCCTACGACCCGCCGAGCGGCCGCGAAGTCCACATGAACCCCGAGGAAGCAGTCCAGGCGTTCATCGAACTCGGCGCGCAGCGCATGGTGCCGATGCACTATGGCACGTTCCGACTGAGCTACGAGCCGATGCACGAACCGCCCGAGCGACTGCTCTGCTGCGCGCGGGAGCATGGCCTGGCGGACCGCGTCTCGGTCATGACCGAGGGGCAGCCGATGGTGTTCTGACGGCACGAAAAAGCGCGCGCCCCTTGCGAGACGCGCGCTGTGAAATTCTCGAAGGCCGCTTACTTCAGGCCTTCCAGCGCGGCGAGCACGTCTTTCGCATGCGTCTCCGTCGAGGCTTTGAGCATGTTCCAGGCGATCTTGCCGTCCTTGATCAGGAACGACTGGCGCGACGTGACCTTGCCGCGCATGTCCACCTGGAAAGCCGCCGCGACCTTGCCATCCGCATCGGCGATGAGCGTGAACGGGAAGTTATTCTTCTCCGCGAATTTCTTCTGCGCTTCGACCGGATCGATGCTCACGCCGAGCACCTGGATGTTCTTCCCCTTCAATTCCGTCCACGAGTCGCGGATGCTGCAGCCCTGCTTGGTGCAGCCGCCGGTGTCGGCTTTCGGATAGAAATAAACGAGCGTCGGGCCTTTGGCGTAGACGTCCTTGAAGTTGACGGTCTTGCCGTCCTGATCGACGCCGCTGATCTGCGGCGCGGGCGCGCCGACAGCGAGCGGTTCGGCGTGGGCGAAGGCGGCGAGAGTCGCCAGCGAGACGATGGTGGTGAGGAGGGAGCGGATTTTCATGTGAGGAGTGAACCCGCAGGCGCGGGAAAAGTTGAGGAAGAAATTCAGCGGATCGGCAGCCAGTCGAGCACGTGCTGGATTTCCGCATCCCAATACGCCCAATCGTGCAGGCCGGGGCTTTCGCGGTAGGTCACCGGTAGCTTCGCGGCCTGCAGGTGGGCGTGAAAGGTGCGGGTGTCGTCGAGCAGTTCGTCCTCCGTGCCGCAGGCGAGGTAAAGCGCGGGCTTCGGGCCGGGCGCGGCGGTCAGCGTTCGCGCGAGCAGCCAGAGGTCGGCGGGCGCGGGAGCTTGCAGCGCCGGGCCGAAGATGCCGCCCCACTCCGCGCGGCTGATCCGCGAACCCGCCTTGCCCACTTCCCGCAGCCGCCGCGCGAGATCCAGCGCGCCGCTCAGGCTCGCCGCCGCGGCGAATTTCTCCGGCCGTGCCAGCCCGAGCCGCAGCGCCCCGTAACCACCCATCGAAAGCCCGGCGACGAAGTTATCCTCGCGCGCCGCGCTGAGCGGAAAGTAGCGCTGGCAGAGGGCGGGCAGCTCCTCGCTGATAAACGTCCAGTAGCGCGGCCCGCTGGCCATGTCCTGGTAAAAGCTCCGCGCCACCGCGGGCATCACCACCGCGATATTCTTGGCCGCCGCGTAGCGCTCGATCGAAGTCCGCCGCGTCCAGATCGTGTGATCGTCGGACAGCCCGTGCAGCAGATAGAGCGTCGGGTAACGCTCGCGCTCCACCCCACCCGCCATCCCGATCTGCAGCGTCGTCGGCTGCGGCAGGATGAGATGCGCGGCGCACGTCAGCCCGAGCGTCTCGGAGAAGAAATGGAAATCGACGAACGCCACGCGCTACTCCGGACGTTGCTTCGAGTAGCCGAAGAACCCGCGCTTCTTGATCAGCTCCGCGACCTCTGCCGGCACCATTTGCTCCCACGTCTCGTCGCCCGCGGCGATCCGCTTCAGCACATCGCGCGAGAAGATGTGGAGATAGTCGGGATTGAAATTATCGAGCTGCACAAAGCTGCGGCGGTCGGCGAGATAGCCGTAGAGTTTGCGCAGCTCGGCGGACACCTGGAGATTTTCGACCGTCGTCAGTTCGTCGCTCTGGGCCTGGCGCAGCGGATACACGAAGACCTTCAGCTCGTGTTTGAAGAGCCGCCCGAAGGATTCCAGAATGCCGCCCGGCAGCGCCGTGTAATACTTCTCGTCGAACAGCTCGATCAGGCTCGCCGCCCCCATCACGATCCCGATCCGCTCCTTCGTCCGCCACGCGAGATACGCCGCGAGCCGGTAGTATTCGAAGTAATCCGAGATCAGCACGTGGTAACCGCACGACGCCAGCAGATCGGCGCGCGCGAGGAAATCGCGGCGGTCCACCTCCGCGCCGCCGGCGAGCAGATTGCGCATCGTGATCTCCATGAGCTGCAGCACCGGTTTGCCCGCGACTTCCGGCTGCGCGGAAAACTTCTCCAGCGCCGCGCGCATCATATCGATGTTCACATGCGTCACCGGCCGGAAGCTGCCGCGCTCCACGAGGATCGCCTTCTTGTACAGCACCTCGCTCGGCTGCAACACCTGCCGATCCGGCCCGAACATCGCCGCCCCGCTCAGCCCGAGCTGCACCAGCTTCATCGCCATGATGCGGTTGTCCACGTAGCGGAATTCGATCCCCTTGAAATCGATCAGATCGATCTCGATCCGCCCCGTGGTCAGCTTGTCGAGCAGGCTCTCCATCAGCTTCTCCGGCTCGTGGTGGAGGAAAAAAGCGCCGTAGAGCAGGTTCACCCCGATCACGCCCAGCGCCTCCTGCTGCAGCCCGGCCTCGGAGTCGAGCATCCGGATGTGCAGCACGATCTGCGACGCTTCATCGCGCGGATGCGCCTGGAATTTAATGCCCATCCAGCCGTGGCATTCATTGCCGCCCTTGTAGCTGCGCGCCACCACCGTATCGGCGAACGCGAAGAACGAAGTCGTATCCCCGCGGCTCTCGCCGAGCCGGTCGAGATTGAGCTGAAACTCGTGGTCGAGCATCGACTGGAGTCGCTGCCGCGAGACGTAGCGCTCGGTATCGCCGTAGATCGCGTCGCTGACCTGCATGTCGTAGGCCGAGATGCTCTTCGCGATCGTCCCCGCCGCGCCGCCCACCCGGAAGAACCACCGCACCACCTCCTGCCCCGCGCCGATCTCCGCCATCGTCCCGTAGAAGCGCGAGTCGAGGTTCACTTTGAGCGCCTTGGTGTGCGTGTCCAGGGCGGTGTCCGGATTCGGTGTCGTCATGGGTGCGGAGTAAATCAAACCGCGCGCCGGGCGGCGAGCGCCGAAGTGCAAAACTCCCGCGCCGCCGCGCTACCAATCCTTCGCCCGCAGCTTCTTCACCGCCGCGCGCCGCTTCTTATTGTCGAGCATGCGCTGCTTCACCCCGCGCGGCCGCGGCGCATTCTGCCGCCGCTTCTTCTCCATCTCCGCCCGCCGCGCCGCGCGCTCCTCGCGCCGCGCCTGCTCGATCGCATCCAGCAGCCGCGTCCACGCGAGCTGCCGATTCATCGCCTGCGACCGCGAATCCTGCACCTGCACCGCCACCCCGCTCGGCACATGGCGCAGCAGCACCGCCGTCGAGACCTTGTTCACATGCTGCCCGCCCGGCCCCGAGCTGCGCGAAAACTTCTCCTCGAAATCCGCCGCATCCAGCTTCAGCCGGGCCAGCCGCGCGGCGCGTTGAGAGTGAAAATCGGACGGCGAAGGCATGCGCGCGGAAGGTTGCCCGCAATCCAACCCCACCCCGGCCCCCCGCGCAAGCCAGTCGCTACTTCTTGCGCCCGACGATGACCAGCACCACCCCGCCCGCCAGCGCCGCCACGCCGAGGATCGGCGGCAGCGGCACCGAGCGTTCGCGCTGCACCGTCGCGTCCACCTGCAGCGGCCCGAGGTCCACCACCTTCTTCTTCTCCTGCGTAGTAAAGCTGAACCCGCCATAAGCGAGCGCGAGCACTCCGAGGATGATGAGGACGATTCCGACGATGCCAGCAGGTTTCATTTGCCCACGAATCGCAAACGCCACGCTGTCTAGCCGTATGCACTGCGCCCATTTCTCTCTGGCGGGTGGTGGGGCCGGTATCGACGCGCCGCGCCCGCCCGGCTTTACTCTCGCCATGAATGACGACATTTCCCTCCTTCGTGATGAAGTCACCGACCTGCGCGCGGAGCTCCAGGCGCTGCGCCGCGACCATCAGCGACTGCTCGACCGGCTCTTCGAGGAATCTCCGGAGCCCGGCGAACAGCCGCCGGAATTCATGAACATCGCGGCGGAGTGCGTCGCCGTCCGCAATGATCCGAAGACCATCCCGATCCTTATGCGGGCGCGGGATAACGGCGCCTTTATCGCCCTGCTCGATGACAAAATGCGGCACCGGGCGGAACTCTCGATCGGTGCGGACGGGGCACGTTTCGAGATGCACAACGCCGAGGGGAAACTCATCTTTCAGATCGCGGAGGCGAAGGACGGCAGCGGCCAGATGTGCGTGTGCGATGCCGCGGGCCAACCGCGCGCAGGCTTGCGGGTGAATGAGTCGGGCGGTGTCGTCAACGTCATCGATCCCGCCGGCAAACCGCAGGCTTTCCTGCTGGGCTCGCCCGCGGGCGGCGAGGTCTTTGCGGTGAATGCAATGCACAAGGCGGCGGTTACGATGAAAGCGACGGACCGCGGGGGGATGGTCTGCGTGCACGAGCCGAGTGGGCAGCTCATGGGCTACCTCGCAGCGAACACCGAAACCGGCGCCGTCGGTGTCCACGGCTCGCACGGCGCGCGCGCCTGCCTGATCGGCTCCGACGCAAACGGCGGAGTCGTCCAACTCTACGATATCGACGGCGAATTCCTCGCCAAATTGCCCGCCACCGAAGACTCGGCGGAATCCGACGAACCCGGAACGGATTGAGGAAAAACGGTCGCCGCTTCCTCTCGCGAGCAAAATCAACGACGGCGAAGCTGGGAGGCGGCCCTACTCGGAAGTGAATCCGAGCACCTCGCCGGCGTTGAAAATCTTCCCGGAGCCAGTGGCTCGCGGACGCGATCGGCTTGCTAGTCTACGAGCGGCGACGTGCCAGCCCAAGCACTCCGACAAGCGCCGCACCAAACAGAGCCGTCGTCGGCTCAGGAATAGGAGCACCAAACGGAGCCGTCGTCGGCTCAGGAAGAGGTGCGTTGGGCACTTGGTGGACCGTCAGCCCGTTCGTCGGTGCGATGGCCCACTCCTCGAAACTTCCGTCAGCGCTCTGCCCGCCACCGACGTTTCCAAACTGCGAATAGAGGTAGAAATAATCGTCGGATTGAAACGCGGAGAACAGGCTGGCCGGCATGTAGAAGAACATGTCGCTCTTCCCACTCCCGCCACCGACCACGCTATAATCCAAATCCACACGGTCACCCGCGCCGAAGGCGTAGAGTGGGCTGCCGAGGAAGAGTTCCGCCGTCGAGGTGGCGTTGGACACCACCGTATCGCGCACAAAGATGCGCAGATCCGTCAGGGACACCTTCGAGTCGCCGCCGCCGGGCTCCGCCAAGTCGAGCGCGAAGCGGTAGTAGTCTGATCCGCCGAGTGTCACCGTGTTCAGTTCCGCCAGTTGGACTTCCCGGGAGCTGCCGCCCAGAACGTCCGGCATCGTCGCTCCGCCGGTGTTGAACCCGGATTCGACCGGGCTGTTCTTCAGACGGAGGAAAGGATCGTAGTTCCCGCTTCCTGCCGACGTGTCCAGCGTTCCGGATTCAAAAATCCCCCCCGAAATGATTCCGGAAGTCCCCAACGAGCCGGAAGTTAAATCAACGATAACGGCTTGGGCTGACAGTCCACTTATCAGCAAAAAACCTGCGGCGTAAGAGATGCCAGGATATTTCATAGGCCTGTTTTAACGACGTGTCCGGTGTTCCGGATTCAAAATCCCCCCGAAATAATTCCGCGGAAGTCCCCAATCGGCGGGAGGTTAATCTCCGGGACGACGGATGCGCACCTTTCCGCGACCCCTCCTCAACAGCGGGCTCGATGCGGCGATCGTGACGACGGCGCTGAACCCAGGCGGGGTGGCGCCGTGGACGAGGAGCATCAGTGAACTGCCGACGCAGGCGGAGGTGCAGGCGCTGGCGACGCGGGCGGATGGATTGGGGGCGGCGCGAGTAAAGTAGGCCCGATGGTGGTGCGGGCGCGGGGGCGGCAGCAGGCAGGTCCGGCGCGACTCCCAGGGATCACTGGGTGGATTTCGCCCCGCCGCGCGGGACGGCGCGGCGGGGCAGGCGTTCGCGGACCGTGAGGTGGATGGCGAGGTCGCGTCTGCGGGTCGGAAAGCAGACGGTGTCGGGGCAGACCGTCCCGCAGATGCGGTAGTTGTCGGCCAGCGGATGCTGGTTGTCGAAGAAGAAATCGGTGAGGCTCGGACGGGGCTTCTTTTTCTGGGCCACGTTGCCTTCGTCGTCGTCGTCTTCTTCCGGCTCGTCGTCGGGCTCTTCCTCTTCTTCCTCGATCTCGGGGCGCGGCGGGGCGGCGAATTCCTCGGGATCGATGGGGGCGCCTTCCTGCTGCTTGAGGAGGAGAAGGTACTGGCGTTCGAGGGCTTCGCGGTCTTCCTCCCGGCGGCGCTCGAAATCGGCGTCGTCGCGCTCGTCCCGCAGCTGGCAATTCAGCTCCGCCTGGGCGTCGGAGATTGTCGGCCGGGGCGCTTTGAGGCTGATGTGGAGGGAGGCGGCGTAATCGTAGCGCAGGTGGGCGAGGGCGGCGCGCATGTCATGCAGCGCCCAGCGGACAAATGCTTCGATATCCATCCCTCGCTTGTATCCCGCGCGCGCGGCCGTCGGCGAGCCAGAAACTCGGAGGGACGCGCTCCCGCGCGCTCCCCGTTTTTTTCCGCAGGGCCGCCTCCGCCCGCAGGAAATGGGAACGCGCCGGAGCGCGTCCCTCCGGGTTATGCCCGGCGCTCTTTGATCGCGGCCAGCAGGTCGGCGATGACTTCGGCGCGGGGCTTGAAGCCTTGGGGGCCTTGGCCGTGGATGCGCACGGCGACGTTGCCGGCGTCGAGGTCGCGTTTGCCGATGACGAGCATGGTGTGCGCTTTCTTTTCCTCGGCGTTGTCTTCGTCTTCGCCGCCGATGGGCAGCACGCGGACCTGCTCGGGGGCGAGCCAGAGGAGGAAGTGGCCGGCGTAGTGTTCGATGAGGAAGCCGATGAAACGCTCGTGGGTGCCGAGCGGGGCGTGATGCCCCGCGAGCCCTCCTTTACGTATCGGCGTTTGTGGCCCTGCCAGAAAGCATCGCATGGCGCAGCAACTCCGCACCCGAGGCCAGTCCCAGCTTCTCCTTGATCCGCTGCCGGTGCGTCTCCACCGTCTTCACGCTCATGTGCAGCTCCTCCGCGATCAGGCGCGTCGCCTGCCCCGCACCGATCGTCCGGAAGACATCCCGCTGGCGAGGCGTCAGGCGCGCCATCTCGCCGTGCTCCATCTGCACGCCGCCCCGCGCCAGCTCGCCTAACAATACGCGTTGCGCCCGCGGCCCCAGTTGCCGTTCGCCCGCGACCGCCGCCAGGATGGCGCCTAACACCGCCGGCAACGGATCGCGCCGGGTCAGGTAACTGCAAGCGCCGTGTTGAAAGGCGCGTTGCATGCTGGCCGCATCTTCCAGCGCCGTCAGCACCACGATCCGCGTCCCCCGGCTCCACTGCGCCAGATCCTTGATCAGGGAAAAGCCATCATCATGCGCTGGATCCATCACTAACACTGCGGGTCGATAGAGCACACAAAGATCGCGCGCCGCGCCGATGCGATCCGTTTCGGCACAGACCTCCAACTTCCCGCACTCCGTCAGTAAATGGACCAGCCCGCGGCGCGCCAAAGGCTCCGCGTCCGCGACCAGCACACTCGATTTCTGGGTTAATTCCATCGCTTGTATCTCCTTTTCCGCCCGGCGTCGTAATCCTTTCCCGCACCCACCTGCAAGCAAAAACCTACGGAAAACCCCGACACTCCCTGCGGGCCCCCTCTCATCCAGCCCCTGCGGCAAAGTGAAGCACACGGCCCGATACCCAGCCGCCAGCCCGCCTGCTTCACTCCTCCCCGTTACCGGACGCTTCACGGTCCCTCACTCGGAATCCTTCACCGCACTACGCACGCCATGTCCATCGCCTACCCGAAACCCCATCCTTCGTATCCCGCACCCACCCACACCGCCGTCAGCAAGCTCGAGGGCGCCCCGGCCAAGACTCTTCAGCTCCACTTCCATAAAGGCCTCAAACACGACAACCACTCCATCGTCGTCCCCGCCAGCTTCGAGAGCCTGCGCAAAGCCCTCGATCACCACTCGCCCGATCTCTTCAAAGCCA
>JBBQIZ010000003.1:0-57616 GCA_038325425.1 Chthoniobacterales bacterium | reverse complement strand
GACGAGCCTGATAATATTTGGGACGAATACGATTGGGAACGCTTCCTCCAGCAGCAGGACCGTAAAACGGAAAAGTACATGGAGTTGTTGGAGCGTTACATCGACGATCCGAACCGCGACCAGATCATCGCCCGTGAAATGGGCTGGAATCATCTGTTGGACAAAGACGGGCGCGAATGGGCGGAGAATGTCGATTCGCTGTTCGATGAAGAATTTGCGGACAGCGAAGAAGGAGAGGACGGCGACGATGACAAAGAAGAAGAGGATGAAGATGGCTTCGAGGTGCACCCGCTTTATCAGGCGTCTTTTGCCCTCACCGTGTGGATCGATCAGCTCTTCGAGGAAACCGGTGAGCTCCAGAATCAGCAAGTCGCCGTGAAACTTTCGACCCACGCCGCCATCGCCAGCGCGAAACTCGCCGCCGCGCTGAGCGACGATGACGTGGACGAAATCGGCATGACCATCGCCTATCTCAAGCGGGCGCTGAAGGCGACAATCACCGGCATCGATGCCGCGATGCAGCTTCGCAAAGACGGCGCGATCGACGCAGAGCGCTTCGGCACGCTCAACCAGCGGCTCTTCCAAATTCGGGACGGGATCATCCAACTCATGGGCGAATACCGCATCGAATGGCGCCGGCGTTACGATCCGGAATAGCCTTGGACGAGCGCCTCGGAAAATCGCGGTATTCAAGGTGAATGAACTGATGGCCGCGCCGTCCAACACCGTGCCCACGGAAGCCTCCGATGTCCCCGTTGGACCCGACGACCTCGAACTGGTCGCCCGGTCGCAAACCGGCGACACCGCGGCTTTCAATGAACTCGTCACCCGCTATCGCACCCGCGCTTTTTCCATGATTTACAATATGGTCCGCAACGAACAGGACGCCTGGGATCTCGCCCAGGACGGCTTCGTGAAGGCCTGGAAAAATATCGGTCGCTTCCGCGGACAGTCATCGTTTTACACCTGGCTCTACCGGATCCTGATGAACGTGACGATCGACTCGCTGCGCAAAAAGCAGATCGCCAGCGGGACGGAATTCGATGACCAGATCGGCCTCAACAACATCGCCCCCGGGGCGATGACGGCGCCGAAAAGTGAACTCGAGCCGGCGCAGAAAATCTCGGATGGGGAAATCCGGACCCGTATCGACGCGGCCATTGAAAAGCTGTCGCCCGAGCATCGGACCGCGATTGTCATGCGCGAGATCGACGGCCTCGAATATTCCGAAATCGCCGAACAGATGGGCTGCTCGATCGGCACGGTCATGTCCCGCCTTTTTTACGCCCGCAAGAAACTCCAAGCCCTGCTCAAAGACGTTTATGAAACCATTTGAAGAACAATCCACCGCGTGGGTCGATGGAAAGCTGACCGGGAAGGAACTGGCCGAGTTCGAAAAGCAACTCGCCGAGCGCCCCGAAGCCGCCGCCGAGAAAGACGAGGCCTTACGTCTCGGCAACTTCCTCCGCGCTCATCCAACCGCTCCGAATCTGGGGAACGGGGATTTCTTCAATCACCAGATCATGCAGCGCATCGCTGCGGAAACGCCGCGTCCGGCGGAAAACAAACGCGCCGCGTTCTGGTCGCTGCCGCGGCTTGCGTTGGCGGGTGCGTTCTGCCTCGCCACGGCTCTGGCGCTTTACAAGACGACCATTCCGACGGACGCGCCTTCCTCCGAAGAGCCCAAATATTTTGCCCAAGTGGTCGAAGCCTGGCCGGCGGATCCGAGCATTTCCGCGACCACGGTTTATGATCCGGCCGACAACGTGACGGTGGTCTGGCTCGACGGCCTGGACTACATCCCTGCCACCTACGCCCTGAAATAGAATTCCATGCCCGTCCGCGCCATTCTCGTCCTGCTTTCCGTGCTTATCTGCGGCGCGCTCGTCTATGCAGCGGCGGGTGGAACCGCGGACAAGAGCGCCGGCAAAGCAGCGGCGCGGAGCGCGGATTCCTCGGCCAACACAATCTGGAGCGCGCTCGTCCTGGCGACGAATGTTTCGACGCCGAAACGGCCACCCGCGGAATTGCAGGCGTGCGCGCCGCGACTGCAGCGGGTGTTTGGTTACAATCAGTTCGAAATCATCGGGAGCGCGAGCAACGAGCTCGGTGATCGTGCGGAAAGCTGGCTGGTGCCCAGCGAAAGCTTTTGGTTCGGCCTCAAGGCGCGCCGCGCCGTCTCCAAGGAAGCGCGGGGCGGATACCTGCTCAGCCTCCAGCTCTTTCAGAACAAACGCCCGCTGCTCGAGACGGAGGTCAAACTGGCGCCCGGCAGCCCGCTCTTCATCCGCGGCCCGCAGTACGGCAAAGGCCAGCTCATCATCGTCCTGCAGGTGCAGCCGTGACGCCGCGGCTTTGCGTTTGAATCGGGAGCGTGCAGCGCGGATAACGACCCCGTCATGACCATTACCGATCACGAGCTTGTCGACCTCGCCACGCCCACCGGACCGATGCGGACCTTTGTTTTCCGGCCCACGGCTCCCGGCAAATATCCGGCAATTCTGCTCTACTCGGAGATTTTTCAAGTCACCGGCCCGATCCGCCGAACCGCGGCGCTGCTCGCCGGACATGGGTTCATCGTCGCCGTCCCGGAGATCTATCACGAATACGAAACCGCCGGGACCGCGCTGGCCTACGACAGCGCCGGCGCCGACCGCGGCAACGCGCTCAAGACCACCAAACCGCTCCAGGCTTACGACGACGATGCGCGCGCGGTTTTGAAATACCTCGCGGAGCATCCGGCGAGCACTGGCAAACTTGGCGTCATGGGCATCTGCATCGGCGGGCATCTCGCGTTTCGCGCGGCGATGAATCCCGAAGTGCTCGCCACGACCTGCTTTTACGCGACCGACATTCACAAGCGCGGCCTCGGCGCGGGCATGAATGACAACACGCTCGATCGCATCGCCGAGATTCAGGGAGAGATGCTGATGATCTGGGGCCGGCAGGATCCGCATGTCGCGCTGGAGGGTCGCTTGAAAATCCACGCCGCGATGGAAGCTGCGGGCACGTTTTTCCAATGGCACGAAGTCAACGGCGCGCATGCCTTCATCCGCGACGAAGGTCCGCGCTACAACCCGGTGCTCGCCCAGCAATGTTACGCGCTCGCGCTGGAGATGTACAAACGGCGCCTCGCCGACGGCGATGTCCTCGCCGCCAAGCCCGGCGAGCGGAGCGGGCAAGACGAAGCACTGAAACTCAACAAACTATGAGCACACCCAGCGTCAGCCTGCATCCTTACTTCAAAGTTCACCCCGGCAAACTCGACGCGGCCAAGGCGCTGCTGCCCGCGTTCGTCGAGAAAACGAAATCCGAACCGGCGCGGATCTATTACGAATTCACGATCAACGGCGACGAAGTCTTCTGCCGCGAAGCTTATGCCGACGCCGCCGGGACGCTCGCGCATCTCGAAAACGTCGGCGCGTTGCTCGGCGAAATGCTCAAAATCTCCGATCTCATCCGCCTCGAAGTGCACGGCCCCGCGGCGGAGCTCGAGAAACTCCAGGAGCCGCTCGCCGGGTTGAATCCCGCGTGGTTCGCCTACGAGTGCGGGGTCTGACGATCAGACGCTTTATCGTCTCCCTACGGCCGAACTAATCTCGGGATAGGGCCAGGGCGACAGCCGCATCGAGGCTGAGCGCGCGGCCTTCGGCGCGGGCGGCCTCTCCGGCGAATTGCTGGAAGTCTGGAGCGGCGTCGCGAATGACGCGGAGCCCCGGATGATCTGCGGCTGCCGGAACCAGCCCGGAGCGGGTGCGCTGGGTTTCGCTGGCCGCGAAGAGACGGGCGGCGCGTTCATACTGCCCTTCGGCAACGGCGAGCGTGGCGAAGGCTTCGAGCGGATACGAACTACCCCAGCGATTCCCGATCTCGAGGCCGACCTGCAGGCATTCCGCGAGGTGCCGGCGGGCCGATTCGAAGTCTCCGAGCGCGGCCGCCGTCACGCCCACGGACCACGCGAGAATGATGCACTGCCAAACGTCGCCCACGCGGCGATAGAGCCCGAGGCTCTCCTCATCGAGCGCCAGCGCCTGCAGTAGATTACCTTCGGCCGCCGCGACGACGGCGCGGATGTGTTGAATGGACGCCGTCAGGCGTGGATCGCCGACCGGCCCGGCGAGGACCGCAGCTTCGTCGATCAGCGTGCGGGTGCGCGGCAGATCGCCGGCATCGAACGCATGAAAACCGATATCCGCGAGGGCCTGGGCCGTGCCGCGGGCGTCGCCGAGTTCGCGGAAAATGGCGAGTGCCTCGGTGTGGTGCGCGAGCGTCGCGGGCATGTCGTCAGCCACCCAGGCGAGCCGCCCCGCCACGGCGTGTCCCTGGGCGCGGATGAGGTCGCGTTCCGCCGTTTCCGGATGGGCGAGCAGCTTTTCCATTTGATCGCGCGCTTCCTTGAAGAGCCCGCGGACCTCGACGAAACGCTGGATCGCGATCATCAGGCGCAGCCCCTTCGTCGCCTGGCCCGGCAACTCCAGGCTGGCCTCGAGGCCGAAGCGCACATTGATCTCTTCGTTCTCAAAGCGCTCCAGCCATTCCTTCTGCTGCGGCCCGCGCAGGTGCTCGATATGCCGCTCGGCGTCCTTCACGAAATAATCGAGGTGTCGCAGGCGAAAAGTTTCCTGCTCGCCGGCTTCGATAAGCTTCTCCGCGGCATAATCCCAGATCGACTCGAGCATGAAGTAACGCGCGCCGAACGCGGTCGTTTTTTCCACGGTGACGAGCGACTTGTCCACGAGCTGGGTGAGCAAATCGACGATCTCCCACGACTGCAGTTTTTCGCACGAACCCACCGCCTCGATCGCCTCGAGCGTGCGTCCGCGAGCGAAGACTGACAGCCGCCGAAAGAGCGTGCGCTCCGGTTCGGTCAGCAGATCGTAGCTCCAGTCGATGAGTGAACGCAGGGTCTGCTGGCGCGGTACGGCGGTGCGGCTGCCGGTGGTCAGGAGATGAAAGCGGTCGTCCAATCGCTCGACGATTTGCTGGAGCGTGAGCACGCGGATGCGCGCGGCGGCCAGTTCGATGGCCAGCGCGATGCCGTCCAGCCGCCAGCAGATTTGCGCGACGAGATGGACGTTGTCGTTGCTCAGTTGAAAGGCCGGACGGGCGATGGTCGCGCGATCGATGAAGAGGCGGACGGCCTCGAATTGCGTCAGTCGTTCGATGGCATCGGGGCCGGCGGTGATCTCGCGCCAATGATCGGGCAGCGACAGCGGGGGCAGCGGCCACGCGGTTTCGCCGGCGATGCCGAGCGGTTCGCGGCTGCTCGCGAGGATGCGCAGTTGCGGGCAGGAGCGGAGGAGCGATTCCGCGAGCCGGGCGCAGGCCGCGACGACGTGCTCGCAATTGTCGAAAATGAGCAGGAGCTGCTTGTTGCGGACGAAACTGGAGAGCGTGGCGGCCAGCGGTCGCTCCGCTTCCTGCCGCAGATCGATCGCCGCGGCGACGGTTTCGACGACCAGCGCGGGATCGCTGATCGTGGCAAATTCCACCAGCCAGATCCCGTCGTGGAATTGCTCCAGCAGATCCGCGGCGACTTGCAGCGACAGGCGCGTTTTGCCCGTGCCGCCGGTGCCCGTGAGCGTGAGCAGGCGCGTGCTGCTGAGCAGGCGCTTCACTTCCGCCAGTTCGCGCTCCCGCCCGATGAAGCTCGAAAGCTGCACAGGCAGATTGTTCGGCACACTTTCCAGGGAACGCAGCGCGGGAAACTGCGACGGCAAATCGGAAGTCACGAGCTGGAAAAGATGCTCCGGCCGGGCCAGATCGCGGAGCCGGTGTTCGCCGAGCGCCCGCAACTGAATGCCCGTGGAAAGAGAGTCGCGGACGAGTTCTTCCGTCGGCCGGGAAAGCAGCACCTGGCCGCCATGCGCCGAGGTCAAAATGCGGCTGACGCGATTCAGCGCCTGACCGAAATAATCGCCGTCGCGCTGCTCCGCCGCGCCGGTGTGCAGCGCCATGCGGACCTTCATTTCGCCAACACTGTCCCAAGTCACGGCCTGCAAAGCGCGCTGCGCCGCGACCGCGCCGGTGAGCGCGTCGTGCGCGGTGTCGAAGGCGACGCAAAAGGCGTCACCGATCGTCTTGAAGACGTAACCGCCATTCGCCTCGAAAGCGGTCCGCAGCAGGCGGTCGTGAGTGGCCAGCGCCACGCGCATCGCGTCCGGTTGGCGCTCCCATTTTTTGGAGCTGCCTTCGATGTCGCTGAATAGAAAAGTGATCGTCCCGGTGGGCAGGGCCATGGCGGCAGAATGTGTCCGAGGCGATTGCGCGGCGCAACCGCGTTCCCGAGGTGCCACATCGGTGGTGCATTCGCGGCGGCGCTGCGATAGGTAGCAGCGCGTGAGTTCCTTTCAGAAAACTTTATTCGTCAATCCGCCCTCGTGGCAGGGCTTCGATGGCGGGGCGGGGTCGCGGTATCAGGCGAAACGCGAGGTGAAGTCGTTTTGGTTTCCGACGTGGCTGGCGCAACCGGCGGCGCTGATCGACGGCGCGCGGCTGGTCGATGCGCCGCCCCACGATCAATCGCGCGAGGACGTGCTGCGGATCGCGCGGGATTACGAGGTGGTGATCATTCACACCAGCGCGCCGACTTTGCGCGGCGACGCGGAACTGGCCGAGGCCTTGAAGTCGCAGAACGCGGAGGTGCAGGTCGGACTCGTCGGCGCACACGCGGCGGTTTTGCCGGAAGAGACGCTGCGCGTCAGCGAGGCGATCGATTTCGTGGGACGCAAGGAATTTGATTTTACCTGCCGCGACGTGGCGCTGGGCAAGCCGCTCGCGGAGATCGACGGGCTCTCGTTTCGCCGAGACGGGCAGATCGTCCACAACGCCGAGCGGGCGATGATCGCGAGCTTCGATGAGTTGCCGAGTGTGATGGACGTCTATGCGCGCGACCTCCAGATCGAAAAGTATTTCATCGGCTACCTGAAGCATCCCTACGTCTCGCACTACACCGGCCGCGGCTGCCCCGCGCAGTGCACTTTTTGTCTTTGGCCGCAGACCGTCGGCGGACACAAGTACCGCGCAAAATCGCCCGCCGGGGTGGCGCGCGAGATGGCGCACGCCCAACGCCTTTTCCCGCAGGTGCAGGAGTTCTTTTTCGACGACGACACCTTCACCGCCTACCAGCCACGGGCGCGCGAAATCGCGAAGGAACTCGGCAAACTCGGGATGACCTGGAGTTGCAATGCGCGGGCCAACGTGAATTACGAGACGCTGAAGACGATGCGCGACAATGGGCTGCGGCTGCTGCTCGTCGGCTACGAAAGCGGCAACCAGCAAATCCTCGACAACATCAAGAAAGGGATCCGCCTGGAAGAGGCGCGGGAGTTTACCGCGAACTGCAAAAAGCTGGGCATCACCATTCACGGGACGTTCATCCTCGGCCTGCCGGGCGAGACGCCGGAGACGATTCGCCAGACGATCGAGTTCGCGAAGTCGCTCGATGTCTTTTCGATTCAAGTCAGCCTCGCGGCGCCGTATCCGGGCACGGAGCTGTATCGTCAGGCCAAGGAAAATGGCTGGTTCTCGGAAGACCTCGACCTCGTCGATGGTGGCGGCCGGCAGACCGCCGCGCTGGAATACGACGGCTTGTCGCGCGACGAGATTTTTCGGGCGGTCGAACGATTCTACAAAGCCTACTACTTCCGCCCGCGGCCCATCGCGCGCATGCTCGGCGAAATGCTCGGGGATTTTTCGGTGATGAAGCGCCGCTTGCGCGAAGGTGCGGAGTTCTTTCGCTTCCTCAGCCTGCGCAGCGAGCGGGCGTAAGCGCCGGACGCCGGAGATGGCGCTTGCCATCAGCCACGGGGCTGGCGGAAAAGAGATTTATGAACTCGTTCCCCCTACGTCTTTGCACCCGCCTGGCGCGGGCGGCGGTCACGTTTTCGGCGGTCGTTTTGGCGACCAGCGCCTCCGCGGACATCGCCGTGAAAAGCGGTGAAAAAATCGGTTTTTTGGGCGACTCGATCACCGCCGCGGGGTGGGGAAATCCGGCGGGTTACGCCAAGCTGGTGGTCGCCGGGCTGGCGGCGAATGGCGTGCCGGTGGAGGCTGCGCCCGCGGGCATCGGCGGTCATAAATCCAACGACATGCTGGCGCGCCTCGATCGCGACGTCATTTCCCGGGATCCGCAATGGATGACGTTGAGCTGTGGTGTGAACGACGTGGGGCACGGCAACAAAGGCGTGCCTTTGAACGACGCGCAGGCTGCGGCCAACCCCTACGAACAACGCACTCCGAGCGAACCGGACAAGGGGACTTACGAGAAAAACATCACGGCCATCGTGGATCGCGCGCTGGCGGCGGGCATCAAGGTCGTAATCCTCACGGCCACGGTGATCAAAGAGGACCTCGGGAGTGACGAGAATCATCGGCTCGCGCCCTACAACGAATTTCTGCGCAAGCTGGCGAAGGAAAAGAAGCTGCCGCTGGCGGACTTGAACGCGCTTTTTCAAGAGCGGATCAAGGCGGCCAACCAGCCGGGGAAGAACGTCTTCACCTCGGACGGCGTCCACATGAATATCGCGGGCAACAAGCTGATGGCGACCGGCGTGCTCCAGGCGTTTGGGCTGAATGCCGCGCAAATTAAAAAAGCCGAGGCGGCGTGGGTGCCGATTGAAAAGCTCGCCGCGGAAACCGCGCATCGCGCGGCGGAAGCGAAAGCCAAAGCGGACGCCGAACGCGAGGCGCGGGCGGCCCGTCCCGTCGAGCGATAAGCGCACATCGGCATGATCAAAGTTGGATTGATCGGTCTGGGTGCAATCGGCCGCGTGCATTACGCCAGTTGGCGCCGGAGCAAGGCGGCGCAACTCGTGGCGGTGAGTGCGCGCGATCCGAAAAAGCTGGCCGGCGAGTGGACGGAACAGGACTTCAACATTGGCGAGCAGACGCAGGAGAAGGTCGATCTGAGCGATCTGGCGACGTATCAGTGCGCGGAGGAATTGATCGCCGATCCGCAGGTCGAGTTGGTGGATATTTGCACGATCACTCCCCAACACGCGCCGCTGGCCATCGCCGCGTTGCGCGCGGGCAAACACGTCCTGTGCGAAAAGCCGATGGCACTGTCGCTGGCGGAATGCCGGGCGATGGAAGCCGCCGCGGAGAGTGCGGGGAAATCATTGATGATCGGGCATTGCCTGCGCTTTTGGCCGCAATACCTGAAGGCGCATGAACTCCTGACGAGCGGCGAATTTGGCCGGGCGATTGATGCGCGCCTGCATCGTTCCAGCGCGGCGCCGTTGTGGAGCGAGAGCGGTTGGTTTTTGCGCAAGGAGCAGAGCGGCGGCGTGCTCGATCTGCACATTCACGATATCGACGTGGCGCTCTGGTGGTTCGGGCGACCGGAGAGTATCGCGACTTCCGGCTACGCGCCGGACGGCCTGCCGCTGATCATCGATTCAACCTGGCGCTACGCGGGCGGACCGACGGTGCAACTGCACGGGAGCTGGGATCGCAACGGGGGCACGTTCCGGCATGGGTTCCGTCTGGTCATGGAGCGGGGGACGCTGGTTCATGATCTGGCGGTCGATCCGGATGCGCTGGTGTTGCTGCAAAATGGCACCGCGCGTCCCATCCCGGTGAGCACGGTCTCGGGCTACGATGCGGAGCTGGATTACTTCGCCACGCAAGCAGCAGCGGGCCTTGCTCCGACGCGGCTGCCGCCGGCGGAGAGCCGGCTCGCGGTCGAGATGGGCCTCGAAGAATTCCGGCAACTCGGCTGGTAGCGGCGCTGGCCTTGGGCGGTCGCGGATGCTGTTAATGCGGCAATATGTCCATTTTCGCCAAAAGCATTCTGCTCCTCGTCGCGTCCAACGTCTTCATGACCTTCGCCTGGTATGGACACCTGAAAAATCTCGGCACCCGCCCGCTCTATCTGGCCATCGCGGTGAGCTGGGGCATCGCCTTCTTCGAATACTGTTTCCAGGTGCCCGCGAATCGTCTCGGTCACACCGTGATGACGCTGCCGCAGCTCAAGATTCTTCAGGAGGTGATCACGCTGACCGTGTTTGTGCCGTTCACGGTGCTCTATATGGGCGAGCCCGTGAAACTCGATTTCCTGTGGGCCGGGCTGTGCATGTGCGGGGCGATCTATTTCATGTTTCGCTCATAACCGCCGAGCTTTGGCAGGTGCCGGACGGCCTGCGCGAAGGCGGCTGCATCCGAAGCTCCGCGGCCGTAGCGCAGCTCGATGTAGCGCGCGGTGATCTCCCGGATCGGATCGGCCTGCGGGGCGAAATGGGCCGCAGCGCGAGCGCCGAAATGCTGCGGTCCTTCCCACGGCTCGCGGCGCAAACCGGCGCGTTCCAAGGTGCGGCAGAACCGCTCATAGGCCCGCGCTATTTCATCGCGGGCGATGGATTTTGCATGACGCAGCCACAGGGCGAGACCGGCGAGGAAAGGCGCAATCGCCACGATGACCCAGATCAGCAGCTCCGCCCACGATTCCGCACCGAGCCCGAGCGAAAGGAGGAAATTGCGCTGGGTGTCCTCATCGAAATTCAGGACACGCGAATCCCACTGGTAATTGATGCCGTCCCAGACCAGGCGCAGGTCGCGCTGGAGTTCGCGTTGCAACTGGCGCCAGCCGGTGGCCGTGAGAGAACGCTCGGGTGCATCGGGATCGAACTGTGTGGCGCGGCTTTCGAGGTACGACGCCAGACCCGAGGCGATACGCTCGGGGGCGATCATTTCCGTGGGATCGACGCGCTGCCAACCGCTGTCCTTGATCCAAACCTCGCACCACGCATGCGCGTCGGCCTGCCGGACGATGACGTATTTGCCGAGCGCATTGTACTCGCCGCCGTGGTAGCCGATGATGACGCGCGCCGGGATGCCGGCGATGCGCATGAGCGAGGCGAAGGCGGCTGCGTAGTGTTCGCAGAAGCCTTCCCGGCGATCGAAAAGAAAATGGTCGAGGGCGTTATCGTCCGGATAGGAGCCGGGGCTGAGGGTGTAGCTGAAACGTTCCCGGCGGAAAAATTGCAGGGCCGAATCAGCGATTTCGCGCGGTTCGGCAGCCTCCTTTTTCCAGCCGTCGACCAGCGCCCGGACCCGCGGGGAGATTTCGCGCGGCGGCTGGGATGCCGCGACGCGCTGGTCGGGAGGAAGCGCGGTTTCGCGATTGGTGGGACGCGAGACGACATCGTAGCGGAACTTCGTGGTAATGGTCCGCCGGCTTTGCAGATAACCGCCGGGTTGATACGACGCGCGAGGGACGTCGCTGGACGGGCGATCCAAGGCGAACATCCAACGCGCCCCGTGCGGCAGGACGCTGATCCGCTGCAGCACCGCGGGCCCCGTCAATTGCCCGGGACGCCGCTCCAGGTTTAAATCCGAACGCGCTTCCCAGCGCAGGCCGTCGCCCCGCCACAGCACCCCGCCGCGCCAATACATGGTCGAGAGCGGCGGCATGTTGCCGTCGGGAAATTCCGCGCGGAAGACGATCTCATCGCTCAGCGCGAGCGACGAGACGCTGCCCGGCGAAAGGCGTTCGGACATTCCGGCGACGCCGAGCAACGACTGGCTGAAGTGAAACCGGAATCCGCCATACGCCCGCGGGAAAATGAGGAACAGCAGAATGACGATGGGCAGCGTTTGCGCGAGCAGCGTCAGCGCGAAAATCGTGGCCCGCCAGTAACTGCGCGGACCTGCGCCGCGATGAAAACGGACGAGCGTGGCGGTGATCAGCCCGACGATCGCGGCCACGTAGATTGAGGCCAGCAAGTCCTGGTAGAAGAAGAGGTCGCAGAGCGCGAGAAAGTAACCGAGCAGCGCGAGCACGTGGAAATCGCGTTCGCCATTGGCCTCGATGAGCTTGAGCGAGACGAGCACGAGGAGTGTGCTCAGGCCGGGGTCGATGCCGAGCATCGAGCCGTAGGTCAGCCCGACGCCGCCGATCCCGAGCGCAAAAAGAAAAATCTTCACCGGCAGCGACGGCAGGCGCGCGCCGGGGCGATTCATCCACAGGCGCGCTCCCGCGCAGGCCAGGAAAAGAGGCAGCACCCACGCGGCCAGCCGCGGGGCCAGCGGAAGGGCGGCGAGCGCGAGCCCGGCGATCACGCCGAGGAGCGGGATCGTCTCGATTTCGCTGGTCGGCCGCGGGCGGGGGCGGGCAGTCATACGACGTCCGCGACCGCGGGATCGGAAAACTCCGCGAGGGCGCGCAGGCAGGCGTGGTAATGCGCGTGGCCCCGCGCCGGAGGAAAGGTTTTGCCCGCCAAGCGCATTCCGTAGGCCGCGCTGCCGCGTTCCGCGAGAATGACCCAGCGCGTGAGCTGACTGAGGCGCGCCTCGGGCTCCAGCGGCGCGAGCGACGCCCAGTCAAAGTGCAGGATTTCCTCCGCTTCTCCCGTCCATTGTTTGGTCAGCAGCGGCTGGTCCCGCGCGGCGGCTTTCCAATCGATATGCCGCTGCGATTCACCCGTCTGCCAGCTGCGGACGCCGCCGTAATCGTCGCCGGTCACCCGCGTCCCGCTGTTGGGCTGCCGCGTCGGCGCGAGCGCGCGGGGCAGGGGGAGTCCACCGGTCGGAGCAGGGTAAACGTAGAAGGATTGGCGGAGGACGAGATTTCGCCGCGCCGTGATGAAACCGAGCGGGAAAGCGCTACTCAGACGTACCGGGAGTTCGGAAAACAAACCCCGGCGCAGCGCCGGCAGGCGGAGTTCGATCCGCTGGGAAGCGGGCGAATCCAGCGTTGCCTTGGTGGCTGTCGACTTCCCCGAACGCGCCCGGACTTCGAGCCCGAAGTGCGTTTTCCCCCCGACCGACTCAATGTCCACGGGTACCGCGAGTTCCTCCCCCGCGAAAACCGCGGGAATATTCCCCGCGCGCAAAGTGAGGCCCCGGAGATTGGCCCAAGCGTGGATGGTGGACACCAAAGTCACCGCCAAAATCAGGAAACACAGCAGGTAGGCCGCGGCGTTGCCCTGACTGGCCCCCGCATACCACATCCCGACCAGCACCGCGACGAGGCCGGGCGTGCGGCGATTGGGGAGAATCCAAATCCGGGATGGGGAGGAACGCGCGGCCACGGCAGACTACTTGACGGCCACCTCGCGCAACAGGCTCTGCGCGAGCGCGCGCCCGGTGGGCTCCGTGCTTTCCAGATCATGCCCGAGTCGGTGCGCCATCACCGCCACGCCCACCGCCTGCAAATCCTCCGGCAGCACCAAATCGCGGCCCTGCATCAGACTCCAGGCTTGCGCGGTGTGCAGCAGCGCGAGGCCAGCCCGGGGCGAAAGGCCGGTCCGATGCCGGCGGCGGCTGGCCTCGAGAAGATCCTGCAGGTAGTCGAGCAGCGCTTCGGAGGCGTGGACTCGGCGGACCTGCGTCTGCAAATCGGTCAAAGTGCCGCCCGACATCACGGGCTCGACATTGCGCAACAATTCCCGGCGGTCCAGGCCGAGCAACATGGTGCGTTCGGCGGCGCGATCCGGCACGCCGAGTTCGATGCGCATGAGGAAACGGTCGAGCTGGGATTCGGGCAGCGGAAAAGTGCCGATCTGATGCTGGGGATTCTGCGTCGCCATAACAAAAAAAGGCCCGGGTAGAGGGTGCGTCACGCCGTCGATGGTGACATGCATTTCCTCCATCGCCTCAAGGAGCGCACTCTGCGTCTTTGGGGTCGCGCGATTGACCTCGTCGATCAGCACGATCTGCGAAAACAGCGGCCCGGCATGAAAGACGAAACGCTGTTCGTCGCGGTTGAAAATCGAGTTACCCACGATATCCGCGGGCAGCAGATCGCTGGTGAACTGAATCCGGCGAAACTCGAGCCCGAGGGAGCGGGCCAGCGCATGGGCGAGCGTCGTTTTGCCGACCCCGGGAATATCCTCAATCAGCAGATGGCCACGGGCGAGGACACAGGCCACGGCCAGTCGGACGGCATCCTCTTTTCCGACGATGATTTCACTGACTTGCGAGACGAGCGCCTCAATCCGACTTTTCATGGGGCGGGAATGTCAATCGGTCGGACAGGCTTGTCGAGGGTGAGAAGCCGTCAGAGAAACTTCCGAGCATCGGCAGCGGTGGGCGAGGACGAATTCCGGCGGGAGGAACTGGAGCCAGTGATGGGATTCGAACCCATGACCTGCTGTTTACGAAACAGCTGCTCTACCCCTGAGCTACACTGGCTTTGGTCCGGAAATGCGAGGGCGGAAGGTATCGCAGAAAAATTTCTGGCGGCAAGCGGCTTTTGCGAGCTTCGGCGCGGATCTCGACATGCGGTGCGCCGGACGCGAATCCTCCTCCATTTTACGGTCGCGGCGGTTCGATCGTCTGCAGCGTCTCGGCATCGAGAAGGAGCAGGCGTTCGCGATCCGTTTCGCCGAAGATGGCGAGCAGTCGGCGTCCGTCGGGCGAAAGCGCAGTGTGCCGCAGTTGCGCGGTAAAACGATGCACCTGGGCGACCTCGGCTTGAGGAAACCGCAGTCTCACAAGGTAATGATCGTGATGGTCCTGGAGGAAGAAGGCGCTGTTGTCGAAGGCGAGGAAGGCGCCGGTGGAATCGGGCAGAAGGAGGACCTGGGAGATGGTCGCGTGAAAAGTCTGACTGTCTTTGATCGTGCCGGAGCGGGCGTCGAGCAGGCGGACGATGCGGTCCGGGCCCCACGAGAGCAACCACTGGCCGCCCGGCGAGAGCTTGACGCTCGGCCCTTCGACGTCGTCGTGCGCACGAATCGTGACGCTGGTTTTAAGCGAAGGCAGCTCGCGGACGGTCGCTTCGCCGCGCGCGGGAGTGATGAGGATCCGGGCCTGATCGGGGAAAAAATAGCCGGCCAGACCGTTGACGGCCACGAGCGGTTTGCCGACGGCTTTGCCGGTGGCGATGTCCCAGACTTGGAGATGCGCTTTTGGGCCGTTTTCGCCGGGGCTGTCGAAAGTGGCTAGCCAACGGTCATCGGCGCTGACGGCGAAGCCAAAATCGAAGGCAGACGGCGCGGAAGGATGACGCAGTGGTGAGCCAAGCGGTTTCCACGTGCGAGCATCGTAACGGGTCGCGACGCCGGTTCGGTCGAGTAACCAGCAATGCGCGCCGCTCGCGCTGAAGATGGCGCCTGCGGTGAGCCCGGATTGGCTGTCTTCGCCGCGCAAGGGGATGGCGAGCCGGGCGAGGCGTTCACCGCTGCTGACGGCGAAGACAACGGCGGCTTCGGCCTCGAGCGCGACCAGGGTGGCGCCGTCGGGCGAGAAAACCGCGCATGGCTGCGCGTTTTCGTGCCAGGGAAATTCCAGCCGCGGGGAAAGTGCCGCGGCTGACGCGGTGTCGAAGACGCGCGCACCGCCGCCCGGCAGCGCGATGACCACCCGCCGCGTGTCGGGGCTGAGGATGAAACCTTCGCCCGTGGTGGCCAGCCCGAGATCGCCGGAGATCGGCGCGCCCGTGACCGCATCCCAAATGCCCACCGCGCCGCTCGCCGTCCGCGCGACGATGCGGCTGGCGTCGTGATTGAAGCTGGCCTGCACGACGCCAGCGAGATCGCGGAGCCGATGGGCGGCGGGCACATCTTGAGCGCGAAGGGCGGGCGGAATGACGAACGCGAGCGAGGCGAAAACGCAGAAGGCGAGAGCGGAGCGACGACGCATGAGGATGGGGGTGGAGGCTGATCGACAACGCTGCAAATCCGGGGACGCGCACGGACGCTCGCCGGGGATTTCACACCGTTTACCCGAGCGTCTTTTTGAAGAACTCGACGGTCCGCGACCACGCGAGCTTGGCGGCGGCGGCGTCGTAGCGCGGCGTGGTGTCGTTGTGGAAACCGTGATTGGCGCCGGGATACAGGTGGGCCGTGTATTTCACGCCCGCTTTCTTCAGTGCCTCCTCGTAGGCGGGCCAGCTTTCATTGACCCGCGTGTCGTGCTCGGCGAAGTGCAGCAGGAGCGGAGCTTTGATCTTCGGCACGTCTTCGAGGGCAGGCGCACGTCCGTAAAAAGGCACGGCGGCGGCGATGATCGCCGGGAGGCGCACGGCGAGCGTGTTGGCCATGAGGCCGCCAAAGCAAAAGCCGACGACGCCGACCTTGCCGTTGCAGCCGGGATGTTTTTGCAGCCATTGCGCGGCAGCGACGAAGTCTTCGGTGATCTCCTCGGGCTTGCGCTGCGCCTGCAAAGCTTTGCCCTTTTCGTCGTCACCGGGATATCCGCCGAGCGGCGTGAGCGCGTCCGGACCGAAGGCGAGATAACCTTCGGTCGCGACCCGTCGGGTGACGTCTTCGATGTAGGGATTGAGGCCGCGGTTTTCGTGAATGACGAGGACGGCGGGGCGCTTGACGTCTGCTTCCGCGGGGCGCGCGAGATAACCGCGGATCTTGCCGCCGCCTTGCGGCGAAGGGTATTCGGCATACTCGGTCTTGATCCGCGCGTCGTCTTTGGCCACCTGCTCGGCGAAGGCGTAGTTCGGGCTCAATACTTCGAGAAGCGCGGTCGCGGTCAGGCCGCCGACGGCAAATTTCGAGGCGCGATCGAGGAAGCTGCGCCGCGTGATCCGGCTGTGGGCGAAGTCGTCGTAGAGGTCGAGGAGTTCCTGGTCGAATTGGGAGGAGGTTTTTCGTTCCATAATGCCGCGGAGGTTATCCCGGGAAGCGGCCGCGAGGGAAGCCCGGCGCGCAGCGCGCCTGCCCTTGTCGTTGGCTAAGGGAGGAGGACAATTTTGCCCGCGGCGCCGGGTTGCATGATCGCGACGTGGGCTTGCGGCGCTTCGGCCAGGGGCAGTTCGCGCGCGATGACGGGGCGCAGTTCGCCGCTCTCCAGACCGGCGACGATGGCGCGGTGGGCGTGGGCGAGGACCGCGGGCGGTGCGCCGAAAAGCATGACGCCTCGGATGTCGGCGTTGCGGGCCATGAGATCGCGAGGGTTGATTTCGACCGGGCCGCGGCTGCCGATGACGAGGACGCGTCCGTTCGGTGCGAGCAGCGGGAGATCGCGGCCGAGGTTCTCGTTGGCCAGCATTTCGAGGATCAGGTCGGCGCCGCGTCCGCCGGTCGCATGGAGAATCTGCGTGGCACAATCCTCGGCGTGATGATCGAAAACGTGATGCGCGCCTTCGCGCTGCAGCAACTCGCGGCCGGTCTCCGAGCCGCCGGTGGCAAGGATCGTCAGGCCGGCGGCGCGGGCGAGTTGCACGGCAGCGAGCCCGACGCCGCCGGTCGCGCCGTGGATGAGCACGGTTTCTCCCGCACCGGCCTGGCCGCGATGGTGAAGGGCGAAGTGCGCGGTCGCGTAGGGCACGCCGAGCGCGGCACCTTGCGCAAAGGAAACCTGATCGGGCAGGGGATGGACGTGGATGGATTCGCAGAGCGCCTGCTCGGCGTAGGTGCCGCTGAGCGAACCGGCGAGGTACACGCGCTGCCCGACGCGCCAGCCGCTCACGCCCTCGCCGATTTGCGCGATCACTCCGGCCCCGTCGGCTCCCGGCGTGTAGGGCAGCGGCGGGAGTTTGGCGTATCTGCCGGAGCGGATGTAGGTCTCCACAGGATTGACGCCGGCCGCGTGCACGCGCACCACGAGCTGGGCGGAGCCGGGGGTGAGGTCGGGGACATCGGCGAGCTGGAGGACATCGGGCTCGCCGAACTGCGGGACGCGGATCGCTTTCATCGTGCGGTTACTTTTGACAGGCCGCGCCGCATGAGCAATCCATTCGGCCCGTGAGTTCAGAACCCAACATTGCCCCCGTCCGCGGCGTCGAGCACGCGCACGTCATCGACTTGATCGCCCACGACAGTAAAACCGGCGAGGTCGTCCTGATCATGCTGGAGGAAAGGCCGTGGGATGGTTCGGAGCACCGTCTTTTTCAACTGCAGGAAAAGATCAACGCCTACCTCGCCTTCGCGCTCGATGGGGAAATGGCCGAGGCCTATCCGCAGTTCGACGGCCGGAAGCTGCGGCTGCAGCTGGATTGCGTGGGCATGCCGGGTTCAGACGTGGTGAGTTTCCTCAGCGCAGTGCGCGAGCAGATCGAGTTCCAGGGGATCAATCTCGAAGTCCGCGTCATGGGCGACAGCGGCTGCGGAGCGGGCTGATTTTACGTCCGGAACGCCGCCAAACCGGGATTGAAGGGTTCGCCCCGTTTTGGAACAAACGTTTCTTTGACCTTGATGCTGCTCAAGAGCAGGGCTCAATAGGTATGCGACACAAAATGAACGCACCCCAGTTTTCAAGCGGACAGAAAGAAGGCGCCGAGGTTCCGAGTCTGAGTTCGGACGCGGCACGGTCGTTTTTCGGCGTCGAGGCATTTCCCGCGGCTCAGGATCCTCAGGGCTTTCAATCCGGAGCCTCCCGGTGCTGTCTGGCGTTGTTGGTCGGCGCTGCTTTGATGGTCGGCGGCTGCAATCGGGACTCCGCGGAATTGAACGAATTGCGCGCCGAGAACGATCGCTTGAAGATGGCGCTGGCGCAGGCGCGCGCCGCGGTCGTCGGCATGCACGACGGGAATGACACGCCCGTGGCTGATCTGGACCTGTCGATCGCCGATCTGTGGGCGCAGCGGTTTGAAGACAACCAGTTTCGGTCCAAAATGCGGCTCGACCAAAAGCAAATCCGCGTGACCGGCATCGTCGAAAGCGTCTCCGAGCGCAGCGTCGTCATTTTCGGAACCGGAACCCGGATTGGTTCGGTCAGTCTGATGGCGCAACTGGACGAAGCCTACGTCACCCAGGTGCGGGAAGGGCTCGCCGCGCTGCAGAAAGGCCGGGAGATCACCCTGCAGGGGCGCTTCGTTTTTGAAAAAATGGGACTGCAAGACGCCGCCATCATCGATCGCCAGACGGGCTGGCGACTGACCTCGAAAGATCTGGCGAACGTTCACAAACCGGCGGCGTCCATCTCCGTCGCCGGCGACACACAGGATCCCCTGACCGGCCGCGTCGTCGCGCGACCCGATCTCCGGTAAAGGGAGCCAATCCTGAAGCGCGACAGGAATCAAATCACGCATGGGAACCGATCACTCCAAAAGCCGCGGTGCCAAATGGTGGATTGTCCCGGTGACCGTCCTCGCCGTGCTCATCGGCGTCCTGGTGGTGGTCGGCGGGCGTTATTATCCGCGGTGGCAACAGCAGCGGTTGCTCGGGCAGGCGCGGGAGTTTCTCGCGGAGAAAGATTATGCTTCAGCCTCCTTCGCGGTGCAGCAGGCGCTGGTGCACGGTGACCGCAACCTCGAGGCGGTTCGCTTGATGGTGGAAATCACCGAAGCGGCCGGGTCGGTCGAGGCGCTGGCGTGGCGGCGGCGGATCGTGGAACTGCAGCCCGACCTCCTGGAAAGCCACCTCGATCTGGCCGCGGCGGCACTGGCGCACGGCAAGCCGATCCTCGCCAAAGAATATCTGCGGACCGCTCCGACGGCCACGCAGGCGCGTGCCCGACATCACGAATTGTCCGGGCAGGCCGCGCTCGCCTTGGAGGATCGAGAGCAGGCGGAGGAGTCCCTGGCCGAGGCGGTGAGGCTCGATCCGGGGAATCTGAAATTTGCCATGGAACTGGCCGCCCTGAGGATTGAATCGCCGGTCGCCGAGGTCCAAAAGGCGGCGCGCGAAGTGTTGGAAGGGTTGCTGCCGGATCCGGTCCTTTTCCGGGAAAGCTCCCGGCTGCTGATCGCCGATGCGCTGCGCCAGTCGGACCGGGTGCGCGCGCTCGCGCTGAGCGAGGCCCTCCGCCGCGGCCCGGAGGCGCCGCTGGACGATCGCCTCATTTATCTGGGCCTTTTGCGCCAATTCGAGCGCGTCCAATTTTTCCTCTACCTGTCGGAATTGCAGATCGAAGCGGCGGCCGAGAAAGACAAGCTCCACGCTCTCCTCCTGTGGTTGAACGACAACCACTGCGCCTCAATCGCCCTGGAATGGAGCAAACGTCTCCCTTCCGCCACCTTGGCGGAAATGCCCATCCCCATCGCCTTGGCTGAATCCTGCGTGCTGGTCGGCGATTGGACGGGACTGCAAACGCTGGTCGCCGATCCATCGCAAGAGAACCTGTCCGTCACCCTGGACCCGGCAAAAACGGAATCGGCGGGCGCTGGGAAAACCGCCGCGACCAAGCTCCGCTGGGAGGATTATGAATACCTGCGGCTCGCCTACCGTGCGCGCGCCTTGCGGGAGGTAGGCCAGATTCAGAAGTCGGCGGTCCGCTGGAACGAAGCCGTGCAGTCCGCCTCCGGTCGGCCGGAGGCGCTACAGGCGCTGGCGAAAACCGCCTTGGAATGGAAGTGGGAGCGGGAATCCGTCCGGGTGCTCTGGTTGCTGGCCGGCGGCGTGGACGGTGCGCCGTGGGCTCTTCACGAACTGTCCCGCCATTACCGCGCCGCCCGTTCGACGCGCAACCTCCTGAGGGTGGCCACGCGGATGTATGAACTCGATTCCACCAGCGCCACGGCCCGCCACCAGGCGGCGTCGCTCTCCTTCCTGCTGGGCACCAATATGGCGCAGGCCCTGGAACTGGCCGGCGACCTGCACATGGAGGAACCCGCCAACCCCGACTATGCCTTGACCTTCGCCTTCGGGCTGCACCTCTACGGCCGGAGTGAGGAGGGGCTGGCGATCCTCCGCACGATCAGCAATGCGCAGCTCCGCGAACCGGCCTTCGCCGCCTATTACGGAGTCATCCTTGCGGCGGTCGATTCGCCGGCAGCGGCCGAGTATCTGGCGTTGGGGGCCCTGGCGCCGCTGCTGGCGGAAGAAATCCACCTCGTCGAAGAGGCGCGCGCCCGGCACAGGGGCGCGCTGGGCGTCCGCCCGGTCACCTTGGAGAGCGGGCCGGACGAGTTGAAGAATCCGGTCGGCGAGCGATAGATGGTGTGGGACGGCGGGGCTGGGGTGGGACTGGCCTCCCTGATCCGCAGGAGACCTTGAAACGGAAGGGGACCAACGCACCGCGTGCTCCCTGGGCCTCTGATTCGGCTGACGCCGCTCCCAGTCGCGCTTTGACCGCTGCCACCGCTAGTTTTAAATTCCGAGGAGAAGACGAAACTCCAAATGATGGCCCGCCGTCCCAAGACCGATCAACGCACCGCCCAGCGCGCCGCCCGCATGGTGCTGGATTGCGCCACCGGACTAAGCAACACCGCCGTGGCCGCCCAGCGCGGAGTCACCATCCATGCCCAGGCGGGGGTGTCCGCGGGTTGGCCCCCGCGCCCCGCCCGCGGACAACCCCTCCACGCGAAACAAAGTTTCGCCCGCAAGTGCGTTCCCAAACGGAGTTTGGGAACGAGGAGGAAGGTAAGCATCGGCGTCGAGCGCGAATGCGACCGATGCTGCTAATCCGAAACGGACCAGTTCTTCGTCTGACTGCTGTAATCCCAGACATCGATCATCCCGCCGGGAACGGGGAAGGAGAAGGAATAGTGTTTCCCATCGCTACGATAGCCAAATGGTCTGCGCAGCAGTCGGGGAACGAATGGTTTCGAAGGGAGTTGATCGAGGCTGCTGGGATAGGCTCCGGAGGTTTGCCGGTATGCTTCTAGAGCAGGCGCGACGCGGGCCGGGTAGTCCTTGGCGAGCGCCTCGGCCTGGGCCTGCACGAGGCGGTTCAATGGGACGCTAACGCCGAGGAGGGCCGAGCCGATCAGGATCGTGACGAGAAATCGTAGGGCAAAACTCGGCGAAGCGTGGATAGCCCTCGCGTAGAGAAAAAAAACCACGCCCACACCGGTCAATGGTAGCGCCGCATAAAACAACGCCGCAAAAACCAGGATCGTCAAAAGTAACGGATCGGCCAACCAGATGACCAAGGCGAGGGTGAGCCCAACTCCGCTGCAGATCAGGCGTCTTCCAGAAACCTTCATCGCGTCCAACGGTTGGCTCGCTTGACTGGCGTCTTGAGCCGCGCCTTACACCGTCCGCCCCATCGCCCCGAGGAGCGGCTGGAGGTCTTTGACCAGGGCGGCGAAGCCGGCGAAGTCGAGCTGCTGCTGGCCGTCGCTCAGGGCTTCGGCGGGGTGGGGGTGGACTTCGATGAGCAGGCCGTCGGCGGCCATGGCGACAGAGCCTTTGCACAGCGCGCGGACGAGGTCGGCCCGGCCGCAACCCTGGCTGGGATCGACGATGACGGGGAGGTGCGACTCGCGTTTCACGGCGGCGACGGCGCCGAGGTCGAGGGTGTTGCGCGTGTAGGTCTCGAAGGTGCGGATGCCGCGCTCGCAGAACATGACGTTGCCGTTGCCGTGGGCGAGGAGGTATTCGGCGCCGAGGAGCCATTCCTCGATCTTCTCGCTCAGGCCGCGCTTGAGGAGGATGGGTTTGCCGGTCTTGGCGCACTCGATGAGGAGCTGGAAGTTCTGGGCGTTGCGGGCGCCGATCTGGAGGATGTCGCAGGCGGCGGCGACTTCCTCGACGTGCCGCTCGCTGAGCACTTCGGTGATGATCTTGAGGCCGGTTTCTTTCTTGGCGAGCTGGAGCAGGCGCAGGCCTTCCTTGCCGAGGCCCTGGAATTCGTAGGGCGAGGTGCGGGGCTTGAAGGCGCCGCCGCGGAGGATGGTGGCGCCGGCGGCTTTGACGGCGTGGGCGGTGGTCATGAGCTGCTCTTCGCTCTCGACGGAGCAGGGGCCGGCCATGAGGCAGAAGGGGCTGCTTCCGCCGATCTTGACGCCATCGACATTGACGACGCTATCGCCGGGATGGGACTCGCGGCTGACCAGCCGATGGCGCTTCTGGACGGGGATGACTTTCTCGACCTGCGACATGGCGGTAAGCGAGAGGAGGGTGTGGTGGGTGCGTTCGTCGCCGATGGCGGCGATGACGGTCTGCTCGGTGCCGAAGATCGGGCGCGGGTCGTAACCGAGCTTTTGCACTTCGGCCATGACTTCATCGACTTTGTCGCGCGGGGTGTTGGGTTTGATGACGATGATCATGGGGGCGGGGAAAGTTGAGAGTTGAATGTTGAATGTTGAGTGTTGAGTGGCGCGGCGCTGTATTGCGGGCGCGCAGACTAGCCGACGCTCTTCAACACTCAACTCTCAACACTCACCTTCCGTGCAAGACTTCACCGCTGGAGGCATCTCCGCCACGCCGAATAAAACGCAGACCGCGGGCAGCCCGGAGATCGACGAGCACGTCCGGCAGCTCGTCCGCGAATCGGGGTGCTCGAAGTCGTGCGAGCTGATCGAGGAGATGATCATCACCGCGCTGAAGATGGGCACGGATCAGACGACGACGGCAGACCTGAAGCTTTTCAATCGATCGCTCAAGGAACTGCGCCACGCGGCGCGGGTCTTCGCGCCTTATCGACACATCAAGAAGGTGGCGGTGTTTGGTTCGGCGCGGACGAAAGCGACGGAGCCGGAGTCGATCGGGGCGGAGGAGTTTGCCCGGCGGATGCACGAAGAGCACGGCTACATGACGATCACCGGCGCGGGCGAGGGGATCATGGGCGCGGCGCAGCGCGGCGCCGGCCGGGAGAACAGTTTCGGGCTGAATATCCGCCTGCCCTTCGAGCAGCAGGCGAACGAAACGATCCACGGCGACGCCAAGCTGGTGAACTTCAATTACTTCTTCACCCGCAAGCTGAACTTCCTGAAGGAGACGCACGCCGTGGCGCTTTTCCCCGGCGGCTTCGGCACGATGGACGAAGGTTTCGAGGTGCTGACGCTGATGCAGACGGGCAAGGCGCGGATCATCCCGGTGGTCCTGGTGGATCGCCCCGGCGGACGCTACTGGGAAACGTGGCTGCGCTTTCTCCGCGAAGATTTGCTCAAGCTCGGCCTCATCTCGGAGACGGATTTTCACCTCTTCATGATGACGCACAGCGTGGACGCGGCGATCGCGGAGATCGTGCAGTTTTACCGGAACTACCACAGCTATCGCTGGGTCGGTCAGCGGATCGTCTTCCGCCTGCAAAACGAGCTGAGCGCCGCCGCGGTGGCCGGGCTGAACGTGGAATTTGCGGACATCCTCGCCGGCGGAGAGATCGTGCAAGGTCTGCCGCTGCCCGAGGAACGGAACGAACCCGAACTCGCGGACCTGCCGCGGCTGATCCTCGCGCCGCATCGCCGCAATTTCGGCCGTTTCCGCCAACTGATCAACGCGATCAACACCGCGGAACTCGGCTAGTGCCCGGTTGGGCTCAGATTTTTCGATTCGCCACGACGTAATCGTGGATCGAATTCACCGACGCCAGCGCCTGCCGGGCGGTTTCGGAATTGGCCACGCTGACGCCGAATTTTTTCTCCAGGGAGACCACGAGTTCCAGCGCATCGATCGAGTCCAACCCGAGGCCGTTGGGACCGAAGAGCGGCAGATCGTCAGCGATCTCCTCCTTCGAGACCTTGAGCATCAGGTTCTCGACCATCATTTCCTTGATCTCCTCACGGAGGGTAGTGTCGGGCATTGGCGGGCGGTGTATTTCTTTGCAAAAGGATTCGGTTTCAAGCCTTTTCGCGGTTTCCTCTTCCTTGCATGCCTGCCGCCAAACAACGCCTCGACCAGCTCCTCGTCGCTCGTGGTTACTTCGAGTCCCGCGAAAAAGCGCAGCGCGCGATCATGGCCGGCGGGGTGAGCCTCGGCGAACAGCGCGCCGACAAACCGGGGACGCGCGTGCCCGAGGACGCGGCGATCACGGTGAAGACCGCGGAGCGTTACGTGGGGCGCGGCGGGCTCAAGTTGGAAGCGGCGCTCGCCCACTTCGGCATCGATCCGATGGGCGCGACCTGCCTCGACATCGGCGCGAGCACCGGGGGCTTTACCGATTGCCTGCTCCAGCACGGCGCCGCGAAAGTGTTCGCCATCGACGTCGGCCATTCGCAGCTCGACTGGAAAATCCGCTCCGATCCGCGCGTAGTCGTGCGGGAAAAGCTCAACGCCCGCTACCTCACGCGCGACGACATTCCCGATCCGATCGCCGTCTGCGTGATCGATGTGTCCTTCATCTCGCTGAGTTTGATCTTGCCTCCCGCCGCCGCGCTGCTGAGCAATGGCGGCGTGATCGTGCCCTTGATCAAACCGCAGTTCGAACTCCGCAAAGAGGACGTGGGGCGGGGCGGGGTGGTGCGTGATCCCGCGCTGCACACGCAGGCCGTGGAAAAGATCCGCGCCTTCACGGCGACCCTGCCGGGCGTGACGTGGAGTGGCCTGATCGAGTCGCCGATCCTCGGCGGCGAAGGCAACAAGGAGTTTCTCGCATGTCTCCGCGCATCGGCCTGATTGCCAATCACGGCAAAGCCGGCGCGGACGAACTGGTCCACGAAATCGCCGCCGCCTGTGCGCGCCGCGGAATCCCGCTGGTCCTCGAAGCGCGCACCGCGGAAATCATCGGCGCGCATTCGACCTCGGCCACGCCCGACCTTGTCCACGAGTGCGACATCCTGCTCGTGCTCGGCGGCGACGGCACGATTCTCCAAGTGCTCCACGAGCTGCGCGAAGGATACCTGCCGATCCTCGGGATCAACCTCGGCACCCTCGGCTTCCTGACGTGCGTGAGCGCCGCGGCGTGGCCGGACGCGCTCGAAGCCGTGGCGGCGCGCGCCTATTGTCTGAGTGAACGCACGCTGCTCGAGGTCAATGTCGAGCGTCAGGGTGGACGCCATTCGCGGCACGTCGCCCTCAACGATGCGGTGATCAGCCGCGGCGAACTTTCCCGGCTGATCAAACTCAACGTCGCCGTCGATGGGGCGACGCTCAGCGAATACAACGCCGACGGTTTGATCGTCGCCACGCCGACGGGTTCGACCGCGTATTCGCTCAGTGCCGGCGGCCCGGTGCTGACGCCGGATAGCGGGGTGTTTGTGGTCACGCCGATTTGCCCGCATGTGCTGACGATGCGGCCGGTCATGGTCAGCGACGCCTCGCGGATCGAGATCGCGCCGTCGCCCGAGCAGCCCGAGGTGTTCCTCACCCTCGACGGACAAAATTCCATCCGCATCCTGGCGGGCGACCGGATCATCATCACCAAGGCGCCGCAACGGCTGCCGTTGGCGATGCTGCCGGGCACGTCCTTTTTTGAAGTGCTCCGCCAAAAGCTGAAGTGGAGCGGCACCGCTATATGATCACCATCGCCGATCTTTTGCATCACGATCATGTGGAACTGCACCTGCAGGCCACGGAGTCGAAGGCGGCGATCGATGAAGTGGCGGCGCTGCTGAAAGGCGATCCGGCGGTGCTGGCTTGGGATGCATTGCTCGCGGGGGTCCAGGCGTCCGCCCCGTGTCTGCCGGAGCCGGGCGGCGGTTTCGCGCTCTGCATCCCGCACACCCGCGCCGATTGCGTGAATCGCATGGTGATGAGCGTCGGCCGCTCCGAGCCGGGCATCGTCTTTCCCGGCGTCGATTTGCCGGTCCGTTATATTTTCTGCATCGCGGTCCCGCGCGCGCTGGCCGCCGATTATCTGCGCATCGTCGGTCTGCTGGCGCGGGTCTTCAAGGATCGCCAGATGGAAAGCGGCTTGCGGGTGGCCCGGACGGCCGAGGCATTCGTGGACCAACTTTCCCGGCGCGAGGCGAAGCTCTAGCTCGACCGAGGGGCTCCCGGTCGGCGGCTACTTTCGCGCCGTCGCCTGTGGATCCGGCAGCGGCACGCTGAGCAGCCGCTTCGATTCCGCGAGCAGCCAGGGCGCGTCATTGAACGGCTGATGACTGATGTTCTGCCAGCGCACGCGCCCCTCGGCGTCGATCAGGAAAGTGCCGTGCAGCGCGAGGTTCTCGAAATCATCGAAGGCGCGATAGGCTTTGAAGGTTTCAAGACTCGGATCGGCGACGATCGGGAAGAGGAATCCGCCTTCGCTTTTCGCCTGCTCCATCGTCTTGTGCAGGCCTTCGGGAGAATCGGTGCTGACCGCGATGATCGGAATGCCCGCGGCGGCGTAGTCTTTGGTCAGCGGGTTGAAGGCGTTCAACTGCTCGATGCAATGCGCGCAACCGCTCCCCAGGTAGAACATCACGAGCACGGGCCGGCCGCGGTAGCTGGCGAGTGATTGGGGCTGGTTCTGGTTGTTCGGCAGCGTCCACGGTGCGGCGGGGTAAGGCTGCCAGCGGAAGGAGCCGAGGGAATTGAGGTCGGGGCGCGTGCCGACGTCGGTGGCGACTTTCGCCGGCCCGCGCCAATCGGTGGGCAGCTTCAGGTCGGCGATTAAAGGTGCGAGGCGCTGGAAGATGGGCAGATCGAGATCGGCGCGGGCGGAGAGTTTGCGTAGTTTTTCGAAGTTCTCCTTGGCGGGCTGCGGCTGTTTCGTCTGCCAGAGCAAGTCGGTGAGATTGGCCAGCGGATGGACCTGCGTCGGATCGGCGTTCACGGCGTTGCGCGCCAGCTTCAGCGCTTCCTTGTCATCGCCGATGGCGAGCAGGACGCGGGAGCGGCGTTCCGAGGAAAGGTCGCGCGCTTTTTCCAGCAACGGCTTCACGTCATCCGGTTTCTTGGCCGCGAGGGCTCGGAAAATCTTCACCTCGGCGATGGCCGCTTCGGCAGTCGAGATGCGATATTTGAAACCCCGGAGCGCGTCGGTGATTGCCTTCGCGACCTGATCGTCGGATTTCTTCTCGATATTGGCCCGGGTCTCGGCGGTGTCCGCTGCGGCCACACGCTCGGTGCGGGCGGCCTGCAGCGCAGCTTCGAGAGCGGCCAGTTTTTCCGCGCCGCGTTTTTCATCGCCGGTCTGGTAGAACGCTACGGCGAGCGCGGAAAGACGGCGGATTTCGTCCACGGGTGCCGCCGCGGGGGCGAGATACAGGGTCTTTTCCAGCGCGATGATTTCTTCCCACTGTTCAAAGCGCACGAGGGTATCGAGGAGTCGGTCGCGGCCGAGGTTATAGGCTTTGCTTTTGTTTGGCCCGAGTTGGGGCAGTTCGATCAGGTTCTTCGCCAGATCGACCGCGTCATGCACGCGCCCGACATAACTCAGGCTCTTGGCGAGCCAGTCGTTGTTGTGCGCGTAATTGTGGATTTGCTCGGGAATGATCCGCGTCGCCGCCATGTAGGCGTGATCGACCCGGGCCGAAGCTTCCAGTTGCCAGACCGCGTCCTCGTGGCGGCGGAGATTGGAATAGGTGTGGGTCGCCATGTGCCACATGTGCGCGATGGCCGGCGCGGCGGGGCCGCAATGCGCCGCCGCGGGGAGCGCCCGCTTGTCGCCCTCCTGGTTGTTCCAGAGATGGATCAGATAGTGGTGAATCGGGTGCTGCGGATTGACCGCCAGGACTTGCTGGGCGAGCGCATCGACGGCCTGCCGGCTGGGCAGCGGCATCTTGTGCTGCTTGTTATCCCAGAGCTGAAAAACGAGGAACGCCTTGGCCTCGAGGTCTTCGGGGAATTCGAAGCTCAGATCCTCCAGCGCCCGGACGAGCGCGGCGCGCCGGGCGGTTTCGTCGAATTTTTCGCCCGCCTTGGTCTCCGCATGGTAGGCCGCGAGACTATCGTACCAGAGTTGCTCGCGCCGGCTCAGCTTGTGTTTCTTGGCGACGCCGCCCTTGATGAAACGGGAGGCGCGTTTGGGATTGTTGATATTCGCCATCGCCAGGCCCCAGTAGGCCATCGCGCATTCCGGATCGAGCGCGGCGACCTGCCGGAAAGAGCGCTCGGCTTCGAAATACCAAAACCCGTGCAGTTGCCCGACGCCTTGGGTGAAGAACTGCTGGGCTTGGGGATTGGTGGTCGTGACCGGGAAGTCCACTTTGCCCGTGCCCTTCATCAGCACGGCGGCCTGCCGCGGCCCTTCATTGTAGGCCTCTCCCTGCATCGAGTGGCCGGGAAGGATTTCGTTTTCCGCGGTCGTGGGGGTCGCCTCCTCGGCGCGGGCGGTGAAAGTCCCGAGGACAAACAGAGAGGCGAGTAAAATGGGGCGCATAACGGCTGCCAAAGGACTCCCGGACGGTCCACGCGTCAAGAGTCCGCAGAGGCGACTCGACCAGACGCCGCGGATGGCGCACTGTTCCGCACCAGTGAATAACGTCCGTTTCGTCATCCAACTCAGCAAAGGACTCGTCCGCGACCAGCGCGCCCGGCGAACGCTGATGTTTTATAACGTGCTCGCCGTGCTCCTGCTGATTTTCGTGGGTTCGACGCTACTCTGGACCTGGCTGCGCGAGCGTCCGCTCCTTTTCCTCGGCTATTGGGGCTTCTGCACCTGGCTGACTTTGCTCGCCGTGCTCCTCGCGCTCTACGACATGGCCAAGGTGCGGCTGGATGCGCAGCGCTCGCGGCGGCAGTTGGAGCGGGATTTGCTCGATCGACCGGAAAATCAACATCCGGATGGGCGCAATTGACCGCGGTGGAACGAAGACCCTTTTCACATGATTCGCACTCGCGTTGAAAAGGAGGCCCTCGAAGAGAAAACGCTCGCCCCGTATGCCCAGCTCGCGAGCCGATCCGCCGGCCGGGCGCATGCCGAGGCGGCGCATCCGCACCGCACGCAGTATGAGCGCGACCGCGCGCGGGTCATTCATTCCCGCGCTTTCCGGCGGCTGGAATACAAAACGCAGGTCTTCCTTAACGGCACCGGCGATCATCTGCGCACGCGGCTCACGCACACCATCGAAGTCGCGTCGATCAGCCGCGCGATCGCCCGCGCGCTGGCAGTAAATGAAGACCTCGCCGAAACGATCGCCCTCGCGCACGACCTCGGTCACGCGCCCTTCGGCCATTCGGGCGAGGAAACGCTCGACCAGCTGATGAGCGAGCATGGCGGCTTCGAGCACAACACGCAAAGCCTGCGGATCGTCGAAGTGATCGAGCGCAAATACCCGAGCTTCGCCGGGCTGAACCTTTCCTGGGAGGTGCGCGAGGGCTTGCAGAAACACCAGAAATTTTACGATCCGCCGACGCCCGGCGGGCACGGAAAACACACCAGCCCTTCGCTCGAAGCGCAGATCGCGAATCTCGCGGACGAAATCACTTACTACAGCCACGACCTCGACGACGGGCTCGACGCGCATCTCATCTCGCCCGAGCAGCTCGCCGAACTCGAAGTCTGGCAATTCAGCCGTGAAGAGGTGCGCCGCGAGTTCCCGAAATTGCGTGGTCGGGAGCTGCACAGCTACGTGATTCGCTGCATGATCGACCGCCAGGTGCAGGATGTGATCGCGACCAGCGCGGAACTGATCGGTGACGCGGGCGTCAAAAACGTCGATGACGTGCGCCGGCAAAAAAAACCGCTCATCCGCTACAGCTTGCCGCTGCTGAAGGCCAACCGCGAGCTGCGCAAGTTTCTCTACAAAAACCTCTACTACCATCCGCGCGTGGCGGGGGCGAACCAGCGGGCGTGTGCGCTGCTGCAGGATGTCTTTGGCGCCTACCTCAACAACAGATCCCTGCTCGGCGACATGACGGCGAAGCGGCTGCGCCAGGACGGGCTGCGTCGCACGGTCTGCGATTATCTGTCCGGCATGACGGATCGTTATTTGCTCGAAGAGCACGCGCGGCTTTTCGCCGGCGAGAAGATTGTCGCGGGCGCGCGCACCCGGCTCGACCAGGGTTTGAGCCGGCGCAGCGAGTGAGGCTCAGGATTCGCCGCCGGCGCCGGGCAACTCCTCGAGCAGAAAGTTCACCAGGAGGCTGACGCGGACGTCCACCCGCAGTTCTTCGAAAATGATCTGACGCTGATCGGGATCGCGCAGAAAGGTGTGCGCCACGATGTCGGCCAGCATCGCCGGGTCTTCGATTTGGGCGAGCTGCTGGTCGAGCGCCTCGGGCACGGTCGCTCCGTGCGCGCGCAAAAGCGTGCAGGCTTCGAGGAGCTGGGCGTTGAGATTTTCGCTGTCGGTCGGGTTGCCGGGGACGCTGGGAAGTTCGCAGACTTCCGCGATGCGAAACGGGGCATCCTGCAAAAAACCGGTGATGCGGACGCGCGCCAAACCCTGCAGCACCAAATGCGAGGTGCCGTCTTCGCGGCCGACGCAAGCGCGGACCAGTCCGATGCCGACGATGTGGTGAAAGTCGCTGGTCGAATGCGCTTCGGCGATTCCCGATTTGATCGGCGCGATGCAAAACATGCGCTGCTGTTCCAAACTCCACGCGAGCATCGCGCGGTATCGGGGTTCGAAGATGTAGAGCGGGAGCAGCGCGTTGGGAAAGAGATGCGCGCCCGGCAGGACCATCACGGGGGCGTTGGCAGGGAGATCGAGCTTTTGATTGGCGATGCTTTTCACGAGGCGAAGTCAGATTATACGCCCGCACGCCAATTGCGGATGGAAAATTGCCCCGCTAACCTCCGCCGATGCTCGCCAGCAACCATTCCGCGGAATTTGAGATCGTCACTGTGCAATCCGGGGTGCGGAGCCTGCGTTCGCGGAAATTCGGGGAGACCTTTCATCCCGTGGTCGGGCCGATGACGGAGGCGGTCGCGCTGCATGTCCGGCAGCAGCAACTGGTCGCGCGGGCCGCCCAGACCGCCGGGCCTTTCGTGATTTGGGATGTGGGCCTGGGCGCGGCCGCGAATGCGGTGGCCGTTCTGGAAGCCTTTGCGGGCCATGCTTCGGGCCTCGTCGAACTGCACAGCTTCGACGAGACGACGGCGCCGCTGGAGTTTGCCCTGCACCATGCGGACACGCTCGAATACGTGGGGCCGCATCGGGCCGCGATTCAGGGCTTGCTGGCGCGCGGCCAGTGGCAGACGCCGGGCTTGGGCTGGAAGTTCCACGCGGGGGACTTTCGGACGACGATGCCCGCCGTTCCCGCGCCGCAGGCGATCTTGTATGATCCTTATTCGCCAGCGGCGAATCCGGAGTTGTGGACGCTGGAACATTTCAGGCGGCTGCACGCCTGCCTCGATCCCACCCGTCCCTGCCTGCTGACCAATTACACCCGCTCGACCGCGGTGCGTGTGACGCTGCTCCTCGCAGGATTCTTCGTCGGTCACGGCCACGCGACGGGAGAGAAGGACCAGACGACCATTGCCAGCAATTCGCTCGGCCTTCTCGACGCGCCGCTGGACGCGCGTTGGTTGGAGCGGGTGCGGCGCTCCACGCGATCGGCACCTTTGCGGGCCGGAGGCGCAGGCGGCGGGATCGAACCCGAGGATGCACGGCGGTTGGCGGCGCATCCGCAATTTGCGGGTGCGCTCCGCGGGTAGCGGCTCCGGCGTGCGGTTCGGTAGGCGCCCGGCTTCCCGCCTGCTCAGCCAAACAACTCGCCGGCGCGTTTGGGCACGGACACGCCCAGTTTTTTGTAGGCCGGCTGGAGCGCCACGCGGCCTTGCGGGGTCCGTTTGATATATCCCTGCATGATGAGATACGGCTCGTGCACGTCCTCCAAGGTGCCGGCGTCTTCGCCGAGCGACACGGCGAGTGAACTCAGGCCCACCGGACCGCCGGCGAACTTGTGGACGAGCGCTTCGAGAATGCGTTTATCCATTTCGTCGAAACCATCGCGATCGATGTCGAGCATGGTCAGCGCCTGGTCGGCGACATCGCGCGTGACCTTATTCCCCGCGCGAACCTGGGCGTAATCGCGCACCCAGCGCAGCAGATTATTGGCGATGCGCGGGGTGCCGCGGCTACGGGCGGCGACTTCGAGGGCGCCCGCTTCATCGATCTGCAGGCCGATCAGGCCGGAGCTGCGGAGGATGATTTTTTGCAACTCGTCGGCGGTGTAATAGTCGAGACGGCAGGTCATGCCGAAGCGGGTGCGGAGTGGGGCGCTGAGCATGCCCGCGCGGGTGGTCGCGCCGATCAGGGTGAAGCGCGGCAGGTTGAGCGGGATGCTGCGCGCGTTTGGTCCCTGGTCGATGATGATGTCGAGTTTGTAGTCCTCCATCGCCGGGTAGAGGTATTCCTCGATGGCGGGCTGGAGGCGGTGGATCTCGTCGATAAAAAGCACGTCGCCCCGCTCCAGGGTGGTGAGGAGGCCCGCGAGGTCGCCGGCTTTCTCGATGGTCGGCCCGCTGGTGTTCTTGATGTTCACGCCCATGGCATGGGCGAGGATGTAAGCGAGGGTGGTCTTGCCCAGGCCGGGTGGTCCGCTCAACAGAATGTGTTCGAGCACATCCCCGCGCTGCTGGGCGGCCTGCACCATCAGTTCGAGCCGTTCACAGACCTTTTCCTGGCCCGCGAACTCGCTGAACATCGGCGGACGCAGCGAGATGTCGAAGGCGGTCTTCGGGGCATCGAGAGTTTGGCTGATGAAATCGTCGGGCACGCGCTACACAAAGCAGAACGGCGCACTGCGGGGAAGGGGAGAGTGCTGCGGACTCGCGGCCGGAATTACTCTTCGTCCCCGGCTTCCGCTTCATTCTCCGCGGCGTCTTCACGGCGCGAGGCGAGCATCTGCTCGTGGACCGCCTCGTCCATGCCTTCCGCGATCAATTCCTCGGCCACATTGTCCTGATCCTCGAGGCCGACATTCTCCACGTGATGACCGACGGAACTGGCGATCATGTCGTGCTCGGAAACCAAGGCCGAGATGTCCATCTCTCCGTTGGTATCGTTGAGCTCATGTCCGCCGTGCAATTCCCGCTTGGCGTCCCGCCAATCCTCGTCGGTAAATTCCTCGCGCCCATTGATCATCGCCAGTTCCTGCGCCCGCTTGCGCACGGTTTCCGCATCGGGCACACCCAAGCCTTCGGAGTGTTGGATGATTTTTGCCGGAGTCGGTCTCATCGTTCTCATAGCTACTGGTACGACCGCGCGAGCGATGAGCAAGGGGGAGTTGTCTCGGGCCGAAAATTTGCGCGGTTGTCTGTTGCTCCCTTTCGGCCTATTCCCGTCACACAACGACATGAAGCAGATCAAACTCAGCGGCCGGGAGCAGGCGATCCTGCGGGCTATCGACTACGCCACAGGCAGCAGCGGAGAGGAAATCCGTGAGCGGACGCAGATGGAAGACGTCGATATCGCGGATGTGCTGAATGGTCTTTGCGACGTGGGTTACGTCGAGACATTTCCCCTGATCGACCCGGTGACGGATCGGAATTATGAAGCGACGCGTTTTGAGATCAATCCGTCCTACGCGCTTCAGTTGAAGGAAGCGATGAAGCGCAAGTAGCGCTCAGTTCACGTAGCTCGCTTCGTTCGAGAGCAGCAGTGCCTGGGCGTAAGTTTCCAGCGGGGTCAGCGGCTTGCGCTCCACAAGGTCACCCTCGTTCTGGATCGGGTTCATACCGTCGTAACGTCCATTGCCCTGCTTCTTGTTCTTCTTGAGCTTATTCTCCACGCGCGCGTTGGCCGCTTTTTCCTGAGCGGGTGAGGTGGTGGGCTGGTTCCTGGCCTCCAGGCTCACGAATTCCATGGCGAGTTTGATCTCCACGGGTTTTGGCGCCCGCTGGAAGACCACCCGATAGAGCGCGATGATCTGGCCCAGTTCGTTGGCGGCTCCGGCGATTTCGGGGCGCGTGACGATGCGGCGCGCGACGTCCACGGCCATCGAACTGTTCATTAGGAAGAGCGCCTGCTGCGGCACGATGGTGCTGGCGCGTTTGCTGTTCGGCATGTCCGGATCGCTGAAGTCGAAGTTCTGCATCAATTCGGGCAGGTTCCCGCGATCGATGTAGCCATAAACCGAACGCCGATAGCTGTAAGGCTCGTCCGTGAGGTTGACCGGTTTGCCGCCGACCGTGCGGTCGAGTTTACCACTGAATACGAGCAACGAATCGCGCAGCGCCTCAAAATCGAGCCGCCGAATATTCGCCCGCCAGAGCAGGCGATTCTCGGGGTCCATCGTCTCGAATTTCGCGTTCGTCTGGGAACTCTGCTGATAGACGCGCGAGAGCATGATCGCCTTGTGGAGCTTCTTCATCGACCAGTTCTGCTCCATGAAATAACTCGAAAGATAATCAAGTAGTTCCTTGTGCGAAGGCGCCTCACTCTGCACACCGAGGTCGTCGGGCGTGCGGATGAAGCCCTCGCCGAAGTGATGCATCCAGGCGCGATTGACGAGCACGCGCGCGGTTAGCGGGTTCGACTTGGAAGCGATGCTCTCCGCGAGTTCGAGCCGGCCGCTGCCTTCCTTGAAAGGGATTGGCTTGTTGTTCGGCGAAAGCACTTCCAGGAAGCGGCGCGGGACAATGGCGCCGCGGCTCTGGGATTCTCCGCGGATGAAGACCGGCGAATCCTTTGCTTTCATGGCGTCATTGACCAGCATAGCGCGCGCGGGAGCGGTCGGGTGGGTCAGTTCCAGTTCGTTGATCTTCGCGAAATAGAAGTTCGAGCGGCCGCCGAGTTGGTTGCCGAGCCGGCCTTGAAAATCCCGCAGGTTTGGCGTGGTGGCTTGCGACGCGGGCAGGATGTCGAACGGATGATTGAGGATCTGGGTGACTTCGGAAGTGAAGCCGCTGACCTCGCCTTCGACCGCTTTCCTACTCGCGTCCAAATACGCTTTGCGTTGCGGTTCGAGGCTGGTGAAGAGCGTCTTGTAGATGACCGCGACATCTTCTATCGACTTCGGTTGCGCGTCTTTGAATGCCGCTGCGACGAGGGAATTGTAGGGCCGCTTACGGCTGCCACCGGTTGCGATCTCCGCAACGATTTCCGGAGCCTTCGCCTCAAATTCCTCCGCCTTCAGTTGCGAGAATGCCCGGAAAGGACCGAACACGGAATCCGCGGTTTTGGCACCGCGCGACATGGCCTGAAGGAGATCGCGTTCCAGCTTGTATTTGTTTTGGGTGGCGATGCGCGCCTTTTGATCTTCCGCCGACGCGTTCCGCTTGCCGCCGTATTGAGAGACCAGCAGGTATCCATCGACCTTGTTGAAGAATTCCTCCTGAAGTCCGCCGGCGAACTGATAATAACGATCGCGGTTCTTCTGCTCCAGTTCGGCGAGTTGTCGCTTGTAGTCTTCGGCTTGCAGATTCTGCGTGCTCAGGAGCGGTTTTTCGACGGGTTCGACAGTCGAAGCGAAGACGCCGTGCAGCGCGTAGTAATCCGTCGTCGGGATCGGATCGAACATGTGATCGTGGCAGCGGGCGCACGAGACGGTGAGGCCGAGAAAACCTTTGGAGACAACATCAATGCGGTCGTTGATGATGTCGTTCATGCTGCGGAACCGCTCGCCGACGGTGAGGAAACCGAGCGCGGCGAGGTTTTCCGGGTCGTTGTTCGGCAGTTTGTCCGCCGCGATCTGCTGCATGACGAATTGATCGTAGGGCAGATCCTTGTTCAGCGAGTTAATTACCCAATCGCGATACGTCCACGCATAGGGATACCGGTAATCGCCGCCTCGGGCCAGATTCCGATCGCCACCAATGGTGTCTGCATAACGCGCGGTATCGAGCCAATGCCGGCCCCAGCGTTCGCCGTAGGCGGGCGAAGCGAGAAGGCGATCCACCACTTTGGAGAACGCCTGTGGCGAGTTGTCGGAGACAAAGGCCAGAATTTCCTGCGGGGTGGGCGGAAGGCCCGTGAGATCGTAGGTCGCCCGGCGCAGCAGCGCTTCTTTGGTCGCGTCGGGAGCTGGGAACATGCTTTTCTCTTCCAGCTTCGCGAGGACGAACTGGTCGATCGTAGTGCGCGGCCAAGCCGTGTTTTTCACCGCGGGAGGCGTCGGTTTGGTCACCGGCTGATATGCCCAATGCGAGCGCGCTTTATCCGTCAGACCGCTGAGTTTGCTGACTTTCGCGGCGTCGTCTTTGCGCGGGTCCGGCGCGCCCATTTTCACCCACGCGGCGAGATCCGCGATCTGCTGGTCGGTCAGCTTCTCGCCCTTGGGAGGCATCTGAAGATCCGCGTCCAGATATTTGATCGCGGTGATCATCGGACTTTTGTCCACGTCCCCGGGCACGACGATCGCGCCGTTTTCACCGCCTTTGAGCAGGCCGGTTTTGGTGTCCATGGTCAGCCCGCCCTTGGCCTTGTTTTCCTCGAGGCTGTGGCACTTGTAGCAGTTTTCCTTCAGGATCGGGCGGATCTTGTTTTCAAAGAACTCCGACTGCTCCTTGGTCGGTTCCGCGGTCGCGGCACTGAACGCCGGACTGGCTGAAGCGGCGAGAAGGGCGAGAAATAATGGGCGGTGCTGCATGGCGATTGGGGGATTAAGCGATGACGTCTTTGACCACGTTGCCGAAATTGTCGGTGAAGCGGAAATCGCGGCCGTTGTAGCGATAAGTGAGCTTGGTGTGATCGAAGCCGAGCAGAGCGAGAATCGTGGCGTGCAGGTCGTGGATGTGGACTTTGTTTTCCGCCGCGCGTCCGCCGAATTCATCGGTAGCGCCATAGACCGTGCCGCCCTTCACGCCGCCGCCGGCCATCCAGGTGACCATGGCTCGACCGTTGTGATCGCGGCCCGGAGTAGCGTTCCCATTACGGTCGCGGACCACGGTGCGGCCGAATTCACCGCCCCACACGACGAGCGTGGAGTCGAGCAGCCCGCGCTGCTTGAGATCCTTGAGGAGCGCCGCCGCAGGTCCGTCGATCGCGCCGGCTTGGCGCGGAATCGATGCCTCCACGTTCGCGTGCGTATCCCAGCCGCCGTGCTGGATCTGCACGAAGCGCACCCCGCGTTCGATGAGTCGCCGGGCGACGAGCAGCTTCGCGCCCATGTCGCTGTTCCCATAAAGGACGCGCGTCTCGGCGGATTCCTTGGAGATATCGAAGGCGTCGGTCGCTTCGGTCTGCATCTTGAAAGCCATCTCGAAGGCCTCAATGCGCGCTTCGAGTTGGGCGTCCTTTTGCAGCGCCTCGGCATGCATGCTATTCAGCCGATGCACGAGGTCGAGTTGGCGGCGCTGGCGATCCATCCCCGTAAACTGGTTGCTGATGTTCAGCAGGACTTCGTCGAGTTTCATGTCCGACGAATAGTTCACGTTGCAGCCCTGATACACGCCGGGCAGGAACGACGCCTGCCGCCACTCGGGCTTGCCGCTGAGCGTGATGAAGCCCGGCATATTCTGATTTTCCGTGCCGAGTCCGTACACGACCCACGATCCCATCGAAGGTTTCGGCAACTGCAACGAGCCGGTATTCATGAAGCGCTGCGCGACTTCGTGCGCCGGAATGTCGGTCCAGAGCGAACGGATCACCGCCATGTCATCCACGCACTCGCCGAGTTTCGGGAAGACTTCGCTGACCTCGATCCCCGACTTGCCCATTTTGTTAAACTTGAACGGCGAGGGGAACGCCAACCCGTCGTGTCCCGGAATCGTCTTATCCGCATACTTCGCCAACTCCGGCTTCGGATCCCAAGTATCGACGTGCGAAGGTCCGCCTTCCGCGAAGATGTGAATCACCGCCTTGGCCTTGGCGGGAAAGTGCGGCTGCTTCGGCGCGAGCGGCGAAAGGGCCTTGCCCGCCGTGGGCGCGGCGGACGCGTTGCCGCCGAGGCTCAGGCCGAGGATCGAAGCGAGACTCATCGCGCCAAAGCCCATCCCCGTGCGCTCCAGGAATTCGCGCCGGGTGAAAATGATATCTTTCAGCGAAGCGGTGTGTTCGCGGAAATACTTGGATGGGCTGGAGGAGTCGGAGGATGAGTTCATGGGATGGCGGGTTCGGTGAAGACAAACCTCCAACCATCACAATCCGGCAAAGTTTCTCTCCGATTGACATTCCCGCCGAAAGTTGCCGATCAGACCCCGACCCGGGCCGCGAGATCGTCGAGCGTAAAGATCCGCCGCCGACCGGTCCCGGCGTGGCGAAACGCGACTTCATACCAGCCGATCATGCGCTCGGGGTGGTAAACGGCAGGGCCGATCCGCAGAGGACGGTGCGTGAGGATGCGGTGAATCACGCGTTCGTAGCGGGAGCGCGGCAGCGCCCGGTGGCAGCGCCGATTCCAGTCGATCAACCGTCCGGCGTCTTCGTAGCGCGGCGGGCGCTCGGGAAAGTCGAGCAGCGAACGCGCGCGGCCGGTCAGCACCTCGAAGATGTGGGTGAAAGCCGCCGCATCCGTCACGGCGCGGATCGCTGCGCGAAAAGGTCGCGCAATTTCCGTGGCGATCTGCCGCAGGCTGCGCGTTCGCCCGTCGGTCAGTCGCCAATCGCGCGCATTGGCGTCCGCGGTAAACGGATTCCGAGGAAAACAAAGGTGGCGCGCGAGGAATCCCTGCCGCGAGGTGTGTTGGCACGGGCGGAAGCCGGCGATCACGGGAAAACCCCGCTGTTCCAACTGCGCGAGGTCATGCGACGGCCATTCGAGCACGGCGAGGATCACCCCGGTGATGAGCGAAGTCGTGGCGATCATCAAATCCGGGTCGGGCGTGAAGTCGGCGGTGACCTCCAGGCGATTGCCACGCGGGCGCACCCCGACCCCGGTGCTTAGCCGATTCGTGGCGAGGAGCATCACCGGCGGATGCAGGAGATACGTCAGCAAACGCGCCAGCTTCCGCATCCCGACGGCGTCGAGACTTCGTTCGGCGGGCACCGAAACGTTGTAATGCGTGCTGAACCCCTCCAGTCGGATGGGCGTCCCGTGCGCGGTTTCCCAAGCATCCAACTCGCCGCGGACAAACTCAATTTGCTCCCAAAGCGTCCGCCCGGCGCGGGGCGCACAGCCTGCCTCGATCTCAATGATCGGCGTCGCCACTTCGATGACGCCGGTGTCGAAATACACCGCGCCGCCGACCGGCAACTGATACGAGCGTCCTTTCCGCGGCAGCATCTTCTCCCGCACAAAGGCCTGCGCGGTTCCGAAAACGTCCTCGGGTTTCCGCTTCTCGTCGCCGACGTAGAGCGTGAACTCAGCCTCCAGGCCGATGACCGGCACCTGACCGCGCGTCTTCGCGCGGGGGCGCAGAACGTGAGAATTTTTGTGCGATTTCGCCATACGGATCAATCATCGAGTTTCGGTAAAACCCCGCGGCGCGTAGTGCAAATACCCGAGATCGAGGTGTAAATGATCATCGGTTTCGCCCGGCGCGTAGCCGTATGGGCGGACGTAAATCTCTTCGCCCATGGCCGAGGCGATGCGGGCGAAACGCTCGATATTTTTCTGCGAATCGAGCCAGGTGTCGCCGATGCGATAGAGGTTCGCCGCCGTGGCCCAGAGATGGGGATTTGGGTGGGCGGAGAGGCGATGCGCGGGGGAGCGGTAGCCGCCGTTCACGGCGACATAAACCGGCGCCTCCACACGCTGCCGAAACTCTTCCAAATACCGCGCGAGCATCGCGACGGCACACGGCACGTAGTGCGGGAAGGTGTGGAGCAAAAGATCGGTTTCACCGCAATCGACGGTGATGAACTCCGAAATCGTGAAGTGCGGCGTGAGCGGCGTTTGTTTCGCGTGCTCCCAGGAATCGATCTCGTAAAAGAAGCGCGGCAGCGGATGCGATTCGCCTTCGGCCACCGCAACCCATTCTCCCGGCCGCAACAGCGCCCGGTGTTCGGCGGAAAGGGTCAGTCCATCGACGATTTTCATGCGGTGACGAATTCGTAGATGGCCCGCGAAACCTTGGCCACGGCCTTTTGCGGGGCTTCGGCCTCGGGCGAGTGCTGGGTGAGAATCGCCACGGCGTAAGGCCGCCGACCGGGCAGCAGGACGAGACCGGCATCGTGAGTGCAGGTGGCGATTTCGCCGGTTTTGTGCGCGACCTGGGTGCTGGGCGGCAGGAGCGCGGGGATCATCCCGTTGAATTCCTGGGCGAGCAGGATGTCCAGCATCTGCCGCCGCGACGTCTCCTGGAAAAAGTGATCGTCGCGCAGCAATCGAAAGACCTGCACGAGCCCGCGCGCCGTGGCCAGATTGTTCAATCCCTGCGCGAACGCCGCGTTGTCTTCCACCCCGCGGACGATTTTTAAACCGTCCACCCCCGCCCGCGCGAGCATCTGCTGGACGGCGGCCGGCGTCAGGTGATCGAGGAGCAGATTGGTCGCGAGATTGCTGCTTCGCGTGATCATGGGATGCGCGAGTTCGATAAGTTTCATCGACCGTCCGATGCGGCGATGGACGGTCGGGTCAGCGTCGCGGTCGCGGGCGATATTGAAGATCGAGCGGTCGGCGATGCTGCGGAAGCGGTTGCGGACGTGCAGTCGATCCTCCAATCGCGCGCCGCCGCTTTCCGCCGCCGCAAAAAGGGCGAGCAGCATCGCGACTTTCATCGTGCTCGCGGCGTGAAACCAACGGTCGTCTTCCTGCGAAAACTGCCGTCCGCTTTCGAAATCGTGGACGTTCACCGCCAGCGCCTGAAGTCCGCTGCTGGCGCGAATCTCTTCGATTCGCGTTTGGAGCGCCGCTTCGTCCATCACGAGTAAGCCAGCGCGCTTTGGGCGGCGATGAGCTTTTGGTAGAGCGCGTCGAGCGCTTCCGGCAGGACGCGGGTGTCAGCGAGCACCGGCATGAAATTATGGTCGCCTTCCCAGCGCGGAACAATGTGCAGATGCAAATGTGCAACGACGCCCGCGCCGGCACATTGGCCGAGATTCAGGCCCACGTTGAAGCCCTGCGCCTTGACCGTTTCGCGCAAGAGCCTCTGCGCGTGCTCCGCGAGGTCCCAAAGCTCCAGTTTTTCGCCATCGGTCAGGACGCTCAGGTCCGCCGTTTTTCGATAAGGCACCGCCATCATGTGGCCGACCGCGTAGGGGTAGCGATTCATGATCAGGAAGGTGTTCTTGCGGCGGGCCACCACGAGATGCGCGGCGTCGTCCGTCGTGTGGGCCGCGTCGAGCAGAAAGTCGGGCGTCGCGCCGGTTTTGAAATACTCGACACGCCATGGGGCCCAGAGGGCGGAGAATTCTTTGAGGTCCATAATCTGAGAAGGAAAGGTGGAGGTTCTTACTCTTTTTCTTACTCTCGCGCTTACTCTTCCTCTTCACCTCCACGCTGACGCCGGGAGTAAGCGTAAGAAAAAGAGGAAGAGTAAGAATTCATGCGCGCGCGAGTTCTTCGAGGATGGCAGTTGCGGCGCGCGCCGCCGCGCCGTTGTCGCCGAGGCCGGCCGTCACTTGCGCGAGTTCCGCCTGCAAGGCCTCGCGCTGTTCTTCGTTGGTCACGAGGCGCAGCATTTCGTCAGCAAGCGCCTGCGGGGTGGCGGCACCCTGCAAAAACTCGCGCGCAATCTCGCGCCCGGCGAGGACGTTCGGCATGCCGAGAAATGGCACCTTGACGAGTCGTTTGCCGATGACCCACGTCAGCCACGCGACTTTATAGACAACGCAAAGCGGCAGGCCGAAGAACGCGGCCTCGAGCGTCGCCGTGCCCGAGCAAACCATCCCGGCAATGGCTCGCTGCATGAGCGCGTGCGAACTGCGGACCGTGATCTGGCAGAAGTCCTCGTCCATTCCGAAGTCCTGCAGCGTGGCCAGCATGCGTTCGGCGAGTGGATGCGATGCCGCCGAAGCCTCGAAGCGCAAGTCGGGCCGCACCGATTTCATCCGGATCGCCGCCTCGACCATCACCGGGAAGATCTTCCGTATTTCCTTCTCCCGGCTGCCGGGAAAAAGCCCGACCAGTTTGGGATCGCGCGCTTGGTCAACGCGTTTCGCGGCGAGGGAATCGAGCATTGGATGCCCGACGAAAACCGCGCGCAGGCCGCTCTCTTCGTAGAGCGGTTTTTCGAACGGGAAAATGCAGAGCATCAAGTCGAGATACCGCGCCATCTTCGGAATGCGCCCGCGATTCCAGGCCCAGACTTGCGGGCTGATGTAGTCGATAATCTTCAGCGCCGGAAACCGCCGATGCGCCGCCTTCGCCAGCCGCAGATTGAAGCCGGGATAATCGATCAGCACGAGCGCGTCGGGGCGCACCAGCGCGATGTCCGCGAGCATGCGGTTGAATTGGCTTTTGAAATAGCCGTACTTTTTCAGTACGTCCCACAGCCCGACGACCGCCTCGTCCGCCCAGTCCGTGAAGTGCTCACCGCCCAGTGCCCGCATCTCGCGCCCGCCCGCGCCAAAGAACTCCAGCGACGGCTCGCGCTCGTGCAAAGCGCGCATCAGTTCCACGCCGCGGGCATCGCCGCTCGCTTCCCCGGCGATGAGGTAGAGCTTCATTTCGCTGCGTCGATTTGCCGCGTGATCTCCAGCGCGAGCTCCAGCGCGGCAGTGGCTTCACGACCGCTGACCTTCGGCTGCGCGCCGGCGCGGGCGCAGGCCACGAAGTCCGCGAGTTCGCGTTTCAGGGGCTCGCCTTTGTCCACTTCCACGGGCTCGCGCACGATGCGCTTGCCGGCGAATTCGGTGACGATCGTCGCGTCCGCGGCGACGCCGAGCAGCTTGCCGATCAGGGAGCTTTCTTTCTCATCCTCGCGGGCGAGACGAAGCAGGTAGCCGGATTGGTTTTGGTAATCGAGCGAGAGATAGGCGTCGCTTTGAAAGAGGCGGATCTTGCGCAGTTTGTCCTGGCTGATCCGGCTCGCGGTGATGTTTGCCACGCAGCCGTTTTCAAAGCGAATGCGGACATTGGCGATGTCTTCGCGAGCGCTCAGGATGGCCACCCCGACGGCATCGACTTGCACCCACGGCGAGCGGACGAGATGCAGGATGATTTCCAGATCGTGGATCATCACGTCGAGCACGACACCCACATCGAGGCTGCGGCCGGGGTAGGGGGAAAGCCGCGTGGCCTCGATAAAGCGCGGATGGGTGAGGCGCGCTTCGAGGGCGGAGAGCACGGGATTGAATCGCTCGATGTGGCCGACCTGCAGGATGAGGCCGCGCTGCTGGGCGAGGTCGCACAATTCCCGCGCCTGCTCGGGCGTCTCGACGAATGGTTTCTCGACGAGGACGTGTTTGCCGCGCTCCAGGAGTTTTTTGGCGATCTCGAAATGGGTGACCGTCGGCGTGGCGATGGTCGCGGCATCGACCGCCTCGATGAAGGCGTCGAGCGTGGTCACGGCTTGTGCGCCGAATTTTCCCGCGATCTCAGTGGCGACTTGCGGGCGTTCGTCGAGCACGGCGGTGAACTGCACGTCCGGCAATTCGCCGAAGATGCGGGCATGGTTGCGGCCCATGCTGCCGGTGCCGATCACACCGACGCGGAGAGGAGAGGTGGTCATGAAGAAAGGCCGAAGATGGAAATGCGGTGCTGCTCGGCGAGGGCGCTGAGTTTCTCCCGTTCGAGAAGGAGCGTCTTGCCGGCCTCGACGCCGATGGCGCGGAGCCGGGCCGAGCGGGCGGCTTCGAGGGTGAGGGGGCCGATCACCGGCACGTCGAAACGGAAGTCCTGATTGGGTTTCGAGACTTTCACCATCAGCGCGTCTTTGCGCCCGAGTTCGCCGCCGCGGGCGATCGCGGCGTTCGTGCCTTCGAAGGCCTCGACGGCGAGCACGGTGCCGTTTTTCACCACGACGGTTTGGCCGATGTCGTGGCGGCTCGATTTCTTGGCGAGGTGGAATCCGTAGCACAGATCGTCCTCCTCGCGCGGCTTCAGTTTTGGGCCGGCGATCAGTCCGGCGGGCGCGAGATGCAGCTCCATGTAAGTCGTCGCCGGCAGGAGTTCGACGCCGACTGCCTTCATCTCGTCGGCAATCGCGCCGAAGATCGACTCGGCATTACGGCGCTTCAGCCGGGCAAGGACGACGAGTGCCTTGATATCGGGTCGCAGATCAAAAAGGTTTTTGGGATGGATCTGGCCTGCCATGACCGCGTGGCTGGCGCCGGATTTCTGCAGGAATCCGAGCATCTTTCCGAGCTGGCCGACCCGCATCCATTCGATCTCATCCACGAGTCCGGCGAGCGCAGGATCGGTCTCATTTTGGAACGCGGCGACGACCAGTCGCGCCACGCCCGCCGCCCGCGCGGCGTGCGCCATGGCCTGCGGATAAACACCGTTGCCGGCGATGATGGCGAGAGTGTGCGGGGTATCCAAGGGCGGTGAATCTAGGGGGCCGCAATTTCGAGGGCAAGCGCCTCGCGGCAGGCGGCAGCCGCGCGATTCTCACTCCTACTCCTACTCTTCCTCTTACGCTTACTCTCTCCGCGAACCGAAGAGTAAGAGGAAGAGTAAGAGGAAGCGTAAGAGGAAGCGGAAGAGGAAGACGCCGCCCTGAAAGAATCCGTTGCGTGGCCTGCGCGTGCCCGTAACCTTCCCGCCTTTATGCTCAATGAGGACGCGATCCAATTCGCGATCGAAAACACCCACGTCATTGTCGCGCCCCAGCGCCGGATCGCCACGTTTGGCGATACCAGCTTCCGCTTTTTTCTCATCACGGAGATGATGGATAGCGTGAATCAGGTGCGCGTCCGTGACGGCCGGTTGCACGCCGAGCGGCCGCAGATCATCACCCCTGGCCACATCCAGCGCATGCTGGTCGAGGGTTTTGGCGAGCCGGCGGAAGGTTTTGCCGATTGGCTGCGGGAGCACGCGCCCCAACTCGCGATCCTCAAGTATGGGTTCCAATTTCGCAAAACGGACGTGGCGGACGAACTCGTGCATGACTCGTTGGAGGAAGTCGTCGGGCGGTTGCGGGATCGAGTCGAGGCGTCGAACGATCCGCTCAGCGCGGTGATCCAGGGCGTGGATGAAGGCTGGGAGATTTGCCTGCTGAAATTTGCCGCCGACATGATCCAGGAATCCTCGGGCGGCAACTTCGGCGACTTTCGCAAACGCGGGCTGCTGTAACGGCGCGGGTGCCGGTGCGTGTTCGTGTTTCCCATCCGGCGACGAATCCATTAAGCCAAAGGCCGATCCATCTCCTTCCGTCCGCGTCCCTTCGTGAAAGCCCTCATCATCCTCGTCCTCGCCCTCTCGGTCTTTGGCACGGCGGGCTATTACACCTACCGGCTGTTTGTCCTCCCGGACCAGGCGTTGCGCGAGGAGAAGCTGCTCCCACCGCCGCCACCGCCGGCGGACACCACGATTCCCGAGTTCAATAAATGCGTGGCCATTCACAAGGGCGGCAAGCTGCTGCAGGCCCGCGATGCTTACTACGATTTCATCGAACACTATCCACACTCGACGAAGCTGGATGAGGCCAAGGATTTGCTCGGGGAAATCAACACGCAGATCTATCTCACGCCCTTCCCGGCGCCCGAAAAGGAAGAATACATCGTCAAACGCGGCGACGTGATCAACCGCGTCGCCAACCGGATGAAGACCACCGGCGAACTGCTCATGCGGGCGAATAATCTGCAGGGCACGATGCTCCGCATCGACCAAAAGCTGAGCGTCCCGCCCGCGGATTTCAGCATCGTGATCAACCGCAAGCAGGACCGGGTGATCCTGCTGAACAAGGGCCGCTTCTTTAAGCACTACCCCATCCTCGCCTGGCCGCCGGTGCTGGCGAAAACGACGGCCGACGGCAAACCGACGCCGCCCGTTGCGAAACAGACGGGAAGTGTGCGGGAAAAGTTTGCCTGGCACGACGGCATCCGGATCAATTTCGCCGACAAGAATTACCCCCAGTCCACCCATTGGATTCAGATCAGCATCCCACACTGCACCCTGCATTCCGAAGCCGATGCCAAGGCTGAAGGGCGCCCCCCCGGCGGCGGCATCGTCCTCACGCCCCAAGCGCTCGACGAACTGGCCGCCCTCGTCCGAAATGGCAACCCCGTGACCCTCGAATAACTTTTACGATGAAATTCCCGCCGCTGGATTTTGAGAAACCCATTATCGAACTCGAGGAGAAGCTCGCCGATCTCAAGCGGCACTCCCGCGCCAATGACATCAACTTCGACCACGAAGTCCGCCGCATGGAAGGCAAGATCGAGGACACGAGGCGGGTGATTTACGAAAACCTGACCGCCTGGCAGCGCGTGCAGATCGCGCGACACACCGCCCGTCCGTTCGCGCTCGATTACATCCAGCTTTCGTTCAGCAATTTCGCCGAACTGCATGGCGACCGGCACTTCGGCGAGGACCGCGCGATGCCCGGCGGCTTCGCGACGATCGGCGACCGCAAGTGCGTGGTGATCGGCCACCAGAAGGGCCGCGACCTGAAGGAAAACCTCAAGCGCAACTTCGGCAGCGCCAATCCCGAAGGTTATCGCAAGGCGCTGCGCCTGATGAAGCTGGCGGAGAAATTCGGCCTGCCGTTTGTCTCGCTGATCGACACTCCCGGCGCGTATCCGGGGGTCGGTTCTGAAGAGCGGCACATTTCCGAGGCGATCGCGGTGAATCTGCGGGAGATGATGGTGCTGCGTACGCCGACGGTCGCCGTGGTCATCGGCGAAGGCGGCAGCGGGGGCGCGCTCGGCATCGGCGTCGCCGATCGCGTGCTCATGCTGGAGAACTCGTATTATTCGGTGATCAGCCCCGAGGGCTGCGCGGCGATTCTGTGGAAACACCGCAAACACGCGCCCGAGGCCGCGGCGGCGCTGAAGCTGACCGCGCGCGATTTGCTGGAGCTGAAACTGATCGACGAAGTCGTTCCCGAACCGCTCGGCGGCGCGCATCAGGATCATGCGGCGGCGATCGTGAATTTGCGCAAGGCCGTGCTCCGGCAATTGGAAGAGCTGAGCAAACTCTCGACCGACGAACTGCTCGCCCAGCGCTACGAGAAGTTCCGCCGCGTGGGCGAGTTTGCCGGCGACGTCTGAATAGCGCGGGAATCCGCTACCGCTTGGTGTCGGAGACGAACTGCGTGACCGCCGCGCGGATCTGCTCCGCGACGTGGGCGTGCGGGCGGACAAACTTGGGCGTGAACCACGGAAACAGGCCAATGAGATCGTGGGTGACGAGCACCTGCCCGTCGCAGGCCGGACCGGAACCGATGCCGATCGTCGGGATGCGCAATCGCTCGGAAATCATTTGGGCCACCGCGGGCACGACGAGCTCGAGAAGCAGCGCGAAGGAACCCGCCGCTTCGACCGCCAGCGCATCGGCGAGCAGCGCGTCCGCCTGCTCCGTCGTTTTGCCTTTGATCCGATAGCCGCCTTCGAGCTTCACGCTCTGCGGCATCATCCCGATGTGCGCCATCACCGGAATCCCGGCGGCGGTCAGCGCTTCGATTTGGGGAAGGTGCGAACGTCCGCCTTCGAGTTTGACGGCGTGCGCACCGGCTTCGAGCAGGCGGCGCGCATTGTCCACGGCCTGCGGCGGCGTGTCGTAGCTGGCGATCGGCAAGTCGGCCCAGATCATCGCGCGCTTGGCCCCGCGCGCGACGGCGCGCGTGTGATGGAGCATCTCATCCATCGTCACGTGCGTGGTATCGGGATACCCGAGCACCACCATGCCGACGGAGTCGCCGACGAGCAGCACATCCACGCCGCTTTCATCCAGCAGCCGTCCGGTCGGATAATCGTAAGCGGTGAGCACGGCGATCTTTTCCCCGCGCTCCTTCATCGCGCGGAGCGTGGCTGCTGTGGGGCGTGGGAGGATTACGTCCATTTCTCGGCCAATAGTTCCACCGCCGCGGGATCATTCAACCCCGCGAGCAGCGCCGCGATGGATTGCTGCTGTCCGGGCAGGATTAACTCGGGACGGATGTCGGCGAGCGGCGTGAGCACAAAGCGGCGCAGGTGCAGGCGCGGATGCGGGATGACGACATCGTCCTTGGAGAGCACGAGATCGCCGGCGTAGAGAAGGTCGAGGTCGAGGGTGCGCGAGGCGTTGTGCGGACGTTCGGACGGACGCCCGAGTTCCGCCTCGATGCGCTGCAGACCCTTGAGCAGGGCGATTGGCTGGCCGTCGTATTCGACTTCCATCACGGCGTTGAGGTACGCACCCGTGTCGGGTTCACTGCCGACCGGCTCCGTTTCGTAAACGGGTGAGTCGATGACCGGTGCGGAAACTCCCGGCAGCGCGAGCACCAGCGCCCGGCCTTGCCGCAAGTACGCAAGCCGGTCGTCGAGATTCGATCCGAGCGCGATGCCGGCGCGCATCGCTTTATTTCAGACCCAGCACGTCCTGCATGTCGTAAAGACCGGCAGGTTGGCTGTGCGCCCAGACGGCGGCGCGCAATGCGCCGTTGGCAAAGGTTTCGCGGCTGGAGGCTTTGTGCGTGAGTTCCACACGCTCACCCTGCGCGGCGTAGATGACGGTGTGGTCGCCGACGACGTCACCGCCGCGGATCGCATGCATGCCGATCTCCGTATCGGTGCGTTCGCCGACCATGCCGAAGCGGCCGTGCCGGACATCGTCGTTGTAACGCAGTGTCCGCACTTCCGCCAAAATCTCGGCCAGCCGTTTGGCAGTGCCGCTCGGGGCATCCTTTTTCAATCGATGGTGCATCTCGACGACTTCGAGATCGAAGCTCGGGCCGAGAATCTCGGTGGCTTTGCGCGTCAGCCAGAAAAGGGTGTTCACACCGACGCTGTAATTCGGCGCGAAGACGATCGGAATGTGCGGCGCTGCTGCTTTGATCGTCGCGACCTGTTCGTCGGTGTGACCGGTGGTGCCGATGACGAGCGTCTTTTTGTTTTCCACGCACCGCGCGAGCACGGCATCGATCGTCGAGTGGTGGCTGAAATCGATGATGGCCTCAGCGCCCGGCAGGGCCGCCGCGAAGTCGTCGCCCACGTCGATCGCAGCGCAGACCTGGAGTTCCGGGTGGCGGGCGGCGCAGCCGATGAGCGTCTGCCCCATGCGACCGCGCGCGCCATTGATCAGGACTTGGAGCGGTTTCATCAGGCGATCAGTTGCAGGCTGCGCAGCGTGGCTTCGAGCTTGGCGCGGGTCGCGTCGCCCATCTCGCAGAGCGGCAAACGCACGTCGGCGCGCATTTCGCCGCGGAGCGCGAGGGCGTGTTTCGCGGGCACGGGATTCGGCTCGAGGAAGAGATCCTTGAAGAGTGGGTAGAGACGGAAATGCCACTCGCGCGCTTTGTCGTAGTCGCCGGCCAGCGCCGCCTTCACGAGTTCGCCGACTTCACGCGGGATGACGTTCGACGCCACACTGATCACGCCTTTCGCTCCGGCGGCCATGAACGGCAGGGTCAGCGAATCGTCGCCAGAAAGGATCGTGAACTCCGGCGGTAGAACGGCGCGCAGCGCGCTCACGCGCTCGACCGAACCGCCCGCTTCCTTGATCGCGACAATGTTCGAAAAGGCCTGCGCCAGTCGCGCGGTCGTCTCGACGCCGATCTCGATCCCGCAACGGCCGGGGATGGAATAGAGAATGATCGGAAGTTTGGTCGCTTCGGCGATTTTGCCGAAGTGCCGGAACAGCCCTTCCTGCGAAGGTTTGTTGTAATACGGCGCGACGAGCAGCGCCGCGTCGCAGCCGAGTTTCTCCGCCTCGACGGTCAGCGAAACGGCTTCGGAAGTAGAGTTCGAGCCGGTGCCGCCGATGACCTTGCAGCGGCCTGCAGCGGCTTTCACGCCGAGTTCGATCACCCGGTTGTGCTCCGCGTGGTCGAGCGTTGCGGATTCGCCGGTCGTGCCCACGGGAACGATGCCGGTGATGCCCGCGGCGATCTGCCCCTCGATGAGCCGCGCAAACGCCGCTTCATCGACTTGGTCGTTCTGAAATGGCGTCACGAGCGCCGTGTAAGTGCCTGCAAACATAGAGCGTGGGGTTCTAGGCGAGAACGGGGGGCTTGGATAGAAAAACCCTTGCCGGTCGCGCGGGGTAAAATCAGAGCGCGACCTGGCCGTCGAAAACGAAATCCGCCGGGCCGGTGAGGGTGACGTCGCGATAGATCGCGCCGTCCTGACGGAAGCCGATCTCCAGCGTATCGCCGCCGCGGACTTTCACGGCCACGGGTGAAGCTGCGCCGGTCAGTTCGTGGAAAATAATCGCGCAGGCGACCATGCCGGTGCCGCAAGCCAGCGTCTCGTCTTCCACGCCGCGTTCGTAGGTCCGGATGGCGATGCTCTGCGGACCGACCTGCTGGACGAAGTTCGCATTCGTGCCCTTCGGTGCGAAGTGCGGGTGGAAGCGCAGCCCGGCGCCATGTTTGCGCACGTCCACCTTTTCGAGGTCGTCCGCGAAGACCACCGCGTGCGGCACGCCGGTGTTCAGCGAATGCACGGTCAGCTTTTCGCCCGCGACTTCGAGCGCGTCGTTCAGGCGGAGCGAATGCGGTTCGCTCATCTGGATGCGCACGTGGTCGCCGAGGAATTGCGCGGTGATTACACCGGCGAGGGTTTCGAAAGCGATGTCGCCATGCTGCCCGCTGACCCGTTGCGCAAAACGCCCGAAGCAGCGCGCGCCGTTGCCGCACATTTCGGCTTCGCCGCCGTCCGCGTTGTAATAGCGCATGCGGTAGTCGGCGCCGTTTTGCGCGGGCTCGACCATCAGCAAGCCGTCGGCGCCGACGCCGCGATGGCGGTCGCACAGACGGGCGATGGTCGCCTTATCCAGCGCCAGTTTTCCGTCGCGATTATCGAGCATCACGAAGTCATTTCCGGCACCGTTCATCTTGGTAAAAGTCAACATAGGGAGGGAGGTTGTAGCACCGGCACGGTGCGCCTGCAAACGCCAGCGCGGTCGCTGAGTAACGGAAAGGGGCGTGCGCTGTGGGGCGCCGGGGAATACTAACTTGCGATCATGCCTCGCATTCTCGTTCTCCTCCTGCTCGTGGCGTTCGGCCTCGGCCAATCCTCCCGGCTCGCCGCAGAAGAAGCCGAGCCGCACGTCCACACGTTCTCGATCGTGGCCTTCGACCCCGCGACCGGTGATCTCGGCGTCGCGGTGCAGAGCAAATATTTCGGCGTCGGGAGCGTCGTGCCGTGGGCGAAAGCGGGCGTCGGTGCCGTGGCCACGCAGGCCCGGGTGAAAGTCGGCTTTGGGCCGGAAGGCCTGCGGCTCATGGAAGAAGGGAAGTCGCCGCAGGAAGTGTTGGTCATCCTGCTCGCTCCTGATCTGCGGAGGGCGCAACGCCAGTTGGGTATCGTCGATGCCAGGGGGCGTCCGGCGGCACACACCGGGGCGGAGTGTTTCGACTGGGCAGGGCATCGCACGGGTGAACACTACACCGTGGAGGGCAATCTCCTCGCAGGTGAAGACGTCGTGAACGCAATGGCGGCGGCATTTGAAAAAGCGCGGGGTTCCGGCGCGGGCGAACTGGCCGAGTGGCTGGTTGCCGCGCTCGAAGCGGGACAGCGCGCCGGCGGCGACAAGCGCGGCCAGCAAAGTGCGGCGCTGCTCGTCGTCCGGGCGAACGGCGGACCGGGCGGGGATAACGACCGCTACATCGATCTGCGCGTGGAGGATCACGCGACGCCGATCAGCGAACTCGCGCGTCTGCTCGCGCTCCATCGGAAGTTTTACGGACGACCTTAAACGAAAAGCTTGGCCACGGCTTTGCCGCCATCGGTGATTGGCACCGGGCGTTCTCCGTCCATCAGGTTCTTGTTTGGGTTCACGCCCATGGTGTTGATGATCGTGGCGAAGAGGTCCGGCACTCCGACGGGCTCATCGACGATGTTCATCGCGAGTTCGTCGCTCGCGCCCACGCACTGGCCGGTGCGCAGACCGCCGCCGGCGAGCAGGACGGTGAAGCATTTGCCGTGATGGCCACGGCCGCCGCCGCTGTCGAAGTGCGCAGGACGGCCGAATTCACCGGCGACGACGATCAGCGTTTTGTCGAGGAGAGCGTTGTTTTTCAGGTCGGTGATCAGCGTGGACATGCTCTGGTCGAGGCCCTGGATGAGCTTGTGCTGCTGCTGTTGCGCGGCGTTGTGCGTGTCCCAGCCGGCGCCGTTGACGAAGTTGATGTTGTAGCCGACTTCGAGGAAACGCACGCCGCGCTGGATGAGACGGCGCGAGAGGAGGCAGCGCTGGCCGAATTCATCGCCGTAGTCCGCACGCAGGGAATCGGATTCCTCGGCGAGGTTGAACGCCTTCATGAAGTCGCCGCCTTGCAGCCGGAAACCTTCTTCGATCGCCTCGTCGTAATCGCGCGGATTGGTGTCGCTCACGCGGCCGCGGTATTCTTCGCGCACGGTCGAGAGCAGCGCCTGCCGGCGGGCGGCGCGTTCGCGCGAAATATCGGGCGGCAGCGAAAGCCCCGCCGGGCCGCTCGCCGTGTCGGTGAGATACACGTAACCGGCTTTCGGCCCGAGGAAGCCGGGACCGCGTGTGGCGCTTGGGTAACCCATGAGCACATACGCGGGCACGCCGTCGGCCGCGGCCTTGCGCTGGTCGGCGATGATCGAGCCGATCGAAGGATAAACGACGCTGCCGCTCGGGATGCGGCCGGTGTGCATGCGGTTGGTCGCGGCGGCGTGTTCGTCGATGACGTTGTGATTCACCGTGCGGACGGGCACGAGGTGCTCGCCCATTTTCGCGAGCCGCGGCAGATGCTCGCAGAATTGCGCGCCGGGAATCGCGGTATCGATGACGTCGTAATAGCAGCCCGCGACTTTCTTGCCGTCACCCTTGGTCGGCTTGGCGTCGAAGGTGTCGATCTGCGAATAGCCGCCGCCGAGCCAGATGAAGATGCAATGTTCGGCTTGGCCGAGCGGCACGGCGGATTTCACCGCGTTGGCGCGGGCGAAATTCGGCAGGGCGAGCGCGCCGGCGGCGAGCGAGGCGCGGGTGAGGAAGTCGCGACGGGAGATGGATTCGTGGTTCATGGCTGGTGGGGTTCGTTGACCTTACTCTTACTCCCGCTCTTACGCTTACTCTCCGGCCGATTCAGGCCAGCGGGAGGAAGAGTAAGAGGAATAGGAAGAGGAAGAAAATTTAAGGAATGTAGGTGAATTCCGGCGTGACGATGAGCGCCCAGACGGCGTCTTCCATCCGTTCGCGCCAGCTCGCCGCGAGGCGGACTGTGGCCGGATCGCCTTCGCGCACCCGGCGCTCGAGATCATACACGACGGGCGTGGAATCCGGGTGGAGGTGATTGGTCCACATCGCGAATTTCGTGATGCGCGCTTTCTTCGCCAGATCGCCGCTCGGCACGGCGAGCAGGCGGTCGGCGTAGCCCTCGCGCAGCAGGTCGGTGAAGGCCGCGCGTTCTTTTTCCGTCGGCACGCGGCTGAGCACGCGCTGGAAGAGCTGGGTGATCATTTCGTCGAGTGGCTGATCGCGCAAGGCGAGCGCGGTGAAGGCGCTGTCGTCGCTCAAGCGCGTGATGCGCGCGCCGAGGATGCCGTTGCCGAGCAGCGCGGGCTGAATGACGTTCGGCGCTTCATCGCGCAGGGTTTTCGCTTCGGGGCGGGATTCGCGCCAGCCGAAGTTGACGAGCACATCCATGAACGGCTGCGCGGTTGGTTTGCCGAGCGAAGGACGGTCGCGCTCGTTGCTCAGGCCCACAAATTCCCAGGCGCGTTGCGGGCGGCCGAGGTTCAGGAAGTCCTTGATCGTGCGGCGAGCATCGAGGTCAAAGTTCAACTCCTCGACGTCGAATTCCTTGCCGGCGACCTGAAAGAGCGAATCGACGAGTTGCTCAGCACTGAGACGACGGCGGGCCGGCGCTTCAAACGTACGATCGTCGGTCTTGGCGAAGCGTGAACCGGCGCCGGTCACGGTGCGCTGATAGGCGGCGGAATTCATGATCAGCCGCGCAACGTGCTTGAGGTCGTAATTGTGGGCGATCAGCTCGCGACCGAGCCAGGTCAGCAGCTCCTGGTGCGACGGACGCGCGTCTTCCCAGTCATCGACCGGATCGACGATGCCGAAGCCGAGCAGGCGCTTCCATAAACGATTTACGAGCACCTGCGCGAAACGTTCGTTGCGCGGATCGGTCATGATCGCGGCGAGTTGTTCGCGGCTGTCTTCGGTATTGCGCAACACGCCCGGCAGCGGCTCCTTGGGCAGCTCGCCGAAGGGGAAGTGCGGATCGATTTTTTCGCCGGCGGTGAGCGACACGACGACGTGGCTGTTCGCGCTCAAGCCTTGCGTCAGGCTGGTTCCGGGCACGGTGACCGGTTTCCGATCGAGCATCGCGGAGATGGCGAAAAGGTCGGCCTGATCGAAGCGATGATTCGGCGCATCGTGGCAGCGCGCGCATTTCATTTCCATGGCGAGGAACGCGGAGGAAAGGATCTGCGCTTTCTCGGCCATCGGCAGGTCGTTCTGCGTCGCGACGCCGAAGCTGGCCGCGCCGCCGTGCCGCATGCTGCCTTCCATCGAGACGAGCGCGGTGACAAAGCGGTCCATCGGCCAGTTGTCGCGCAGCGCGTCGTGGAGGAAGAAGCGAAACGGGCCGGTGTTGTTCAGCGTGGCTTTGAGAATCGCGGGGTTTTCCGCGAGCACATCCTGCCAGTAGGGGACCCATTGGTCGGCCCAGCGCGGGTCTTGGAGCAGCGTGTTGATCAGGCGGACGCGCTTGTCCTTGGAGGTGTCGGCGAGGAAGGCGCTGACCTGCTCTGGCGTCGGCATGAGGCCGATGGTGTCGATCGTCGCGCGGCGCAGGAAGGTGCCGTCATCGATGAGCGGCGAAGGCTGTTTCTCGGTCTTGGCGAGCTTGGCCTCGATGAAGGCGTCGATCGGATTGTGGACTGCGGATTTCGGTCCGGCGATCTGCGGCACGGACACCGGCTCTTTCTTCGCGATCTCGGCGCGGGCCTGATCGTGGCGCATTTTCCAGTAGGCCAGTTCCTCGGGATGCGCGCGGCGCGCGATCGCGAGTTCGGCGATGCGCTGGCGCTGTTCACGGGCGAAGTTTTTGAAGCCTTCATCCGTCACGTCGAACCATTCTTGGCCGGGCGTGAGGAGACGGAACGACGCATCGCCCGTGGAGATGGCGACGATCGGCTGGCCCAGTTCGGGACGCATGTTGCGTCCGCCGATGAAGGTCTCGAAGATCACCACCTTCGGCGTGCCGTCGCTGGTGATGGTGATCATCTTTTCACTGTGGCCCGGCAACATCACCGTCATTTCCTTCACGAGTTGGAGCGAGAGCTGATCCTGCACCGCTTCGCCGTCCGACGGGAAGTCTCCTTCCGGTTTGGGTGGGAAGAACGGCATCGACGCCAGCACTTCGCCATCGACCGTCAGCCGACCGCCGCGCAGGGCGCGGACAAGGACGCGGTGTTCGCCCGCGGGCAGGGTGATCGCCGCGGCGAGCCGCACGAGATGCGGGATGGAGCGATCGCGCCGCACGCCGCGCGGCGAGTATTTCGAGATCACCTCGGTGAGCGCAAAAGCGGGCTCATTCCACGTTTCGGTGACCGTCGCCGGCAGGTTGTTCCAGGAGGCCTCGTAGCCCGCGTTGCTCTTGCCGGAGTCGGAGTCATTGACCGTCCAGTCCCCGACGGCGGGATCGGTGTCCTTGGTGCGATGTTCGAGAATTTCCACGCGAACCATGCCTTTCGGCAGCTCTTCGAACTTCACCACCGGCGCCGGCGGCACCCGCTGGAAGCGCGCCTTTAGCAGGTCGCCGCTGAGCGCCGTGCGATGGATGGCCACTTCATCCACGCGTCCGCGCAGGCTGGAGCCCGCCGCGCCGCCCATCGAAGCGCCCAGCCAGATCTCCCCATCATCGACCCACGGGCCGAGCTCGGTCGCGCCGCCCATGTCCCACGCGCCCTTCACTTCCGAACCGTCGAGATAACCGCGCACGCTCTTCGATTGCCCGAAGGTGTAGGTGACCGCGAGGTGATGCCAGCCGCCACCCGGCAGGAATCCCGTGTCGGTCGTCCAGCGATGCCAGAACTCCCCGCCCTTCTCGTGCGCATTGCGTTCGTCGCGGAAGACAAAACTGATCCGCGCCGTGCCGTCGTCCTCGCGCAGGCGCAGCGCCCAGTTCTGGTTGTGCGCCGGTTGACCGGCCGCGCCGGTGCGACCTTTGCCGATGATGTAGGCGTTCTGGCCGTCGCCGAGTTGGTCGCATTGCACCCAGGCCTCGAGCGTGATGCTCTCGCCCTTTTTGAAATCGTAGATGCTGTCCGCGCCGGGATCGGCGATGCGCACCCGCGCGCCGGGCTTGGTAAAATCGATCGCGTGATTTTCCGCGCCGAAGGCCGGGAATTCCGGCGGCCGCGGCCCGGCGGTGATCGTCGCGCCATTTTGCAGCAGCGGCTCGGTGGCCTCGGGATTGGAGCTCCAATGCGCGGCCGGTTTGTCCCTGGCGATGAGGGCATCATAAGGCGCGGCAAAGGTGGACGCGGTGAGCGCGAGCAGGAGGGGGAGACGGGTGAGCAGGTTCACAGGGAGGAATGTTTCACGAAAGAGTAGCCCACACACGCCCGCAGGTGAGGGATTTTCTGGTAACCCATTTGGGGGAGGGGGAGGGAAGGCGCCGGTAGGGAGTGGGCAGAGTAAAATGGGTGGTTTACTCTGGAGAAGGCCCTGTCCTTCTCTGAAAAACGACGCACCACTTACGGGAAAAGCGTCACCAACTGCGGAAAACGGATCGCGGATTACGGAAAACGGGTCGCGGAATTTGAAAAATGGATCGCGGTTTTCGGTAAACCGATCGCGGATTACGAAAAAAGAGTCGCGGAAAATGAAAAACGGATCGCGGAAAAGGGAATTCGGATCACGGAAAACGGGGTTTGGATCGCGGAAAACGGGATTTGGACAGGTGTTTTCAAAGGAAAAAAAAGGGCCATTTACAGAGAGGTCGCCCGCTTTTTCTCTTTAACCGCCCTGCTCCCGCCTGCCGCGCCGCCTTTTCCCGCCGCTACCGGCGACCGGCCCGTCAGTCGAGCTGGATCAGCCCCCGCCGGATGCCTTCCGAGGTCGCCTGCGCCCGGTCCACGACGCCCATCTTCATAAACAGATTGCTCACGTGCCGCTTCACCGTCTCGTCGGAGATGCCGAGCGCGGCGGCGATTTCCTTGTTCGCCTTGCCGCGCGCAATCAGCCGCAACACTTCCAGTTCGCGCTCGCTCACATCCGGAGCGGCGACGCGGCCCGCGAGGCGCTGGGCGAGCGCCGCGGGCAAGTAACGCTCCCCAGCGGCGATCGCCCGGATGGCGGCGAGCAGTTCATCGCGCGGCGCGGACTTCAGCAAATACCCGCGCGCTCCGGCCTGCATCGCGCGGTAGATTTCTTCGTCGCCGTCGAAGGTCGTGAACATCAGCACCCGGGCGTCGGGCGTTTCGGCGCGCAGCGCGGCGGTTGCTTCGATGCCGCTGCCGCCG
>JBBQIZ010000002.1:0-60643 GCA_038325425.1 Chthoniobacterales bacterium | reverse complement strand
CCACCGCTTCGGCCCGGCGGTCATTTATCGCGACCGGCGCGAGCCGGCGGATGTGACGACGATGTTCAGTCAGCTCTTTCTCGGGGTGCGTCTGGACTGCGCGAAGTGTCATCATCACCCGAGCGAAAAATGGGGGCAGGATGACTTCTACCGCATGGCCGCCTTCTTCGGTTCGCTGAAGCGGAAGGGTGCGGGGATTTCCGCGCCGATCTCCGCGGGCAACGAGACGTTTTATTTCGCGCCGGGCCGCACGGTAAAGCATCCCGTCACCGGCGAAGTCATGGAGCCGCGCCCGCCGGATGGCTCGCCCGTGAAGATCGCGGACGACATCGATCCGCGGTTGGCGCTGGCCGATTGGATGACCGACGCGAAGAATCCGTATTTCGCGCGCGCCGTTTCGAATCGCATCTGGGCGGCCTTTTTCGGCAAAGGCATCGTCGATCCGGTCGATGATTTCCGCCTGTCGAATCCGCCGTCGAATCCCGCGCTGCTCGACGCGCTCGCGGAGGAACTGGTCCGGCAGAATTACAACCTCAAGGAACTGATGCGCACCATCCTCCGTTCGCATCTGTATCAGCTCAGTACCGTGCCGAATGAGTTCAACATGGCCGACACACGCAACTTCTCCCGCTCCTATCGCCGCCGGCTCCCGGCTGAAGTGCTCGCGGATGCCGTGGCCGACATCACCGGCGTGCCGAACCCCTACGCCGGCCTGCCACCCGGCAGCCGGGCGATGCAGGCGTGGACCTACAAGATCGATTCGCCGACGATGGATGCCTTCAGCCGCCCGAACTCGAGCAGCGATTGCCCCTGCGAGCGTGACGCCAAGCCAAGCATCGTCCAGGCGCTGCACCTCATGAACTCGCGGCTCCTGCAGGAAAAGCTCGCGAGCAAAGACACCGCTGCCCGCGTGCAGCGCCTTGCCGAAAGCCAGCTCCCGCCCGAGGAAATCGTCACCGAGCTTTACCTCGCCTGCTACACGCGGCCGCCGACCGAAGAGGAACTGAAGATCGCCACCGCCGCTTTTACTGCCGAAGGCGCGACCCGCCGCCGCGCGACCGAAGACGTGCTCTGGTCGCTGTTCAACTCCGCGGAATTCGTCTTCAACCACTGATCCCAGCGAGCGCGCTGCGCGCGATGCGGAGGTTTTCCCTCCTAGCAAAAACGACCTTCCAAGGCTTTACTCAGAAACGCCAACATGTCCCCCATTCATCACAATTGTGCCGGAGTCTCCCGGCGCGACTTTCTCCAGATCGGCCTCGGCGGCACGCTCGGTCTCGGCCTGTCCGGCTTGCTACGGGCGCGCGCGGCTGCCGCCCCGACTTCGCCGACCGCGAAGAAGATCAATTGCATCATGATCTGGATGGATGGCGGGCCGTCGCACTACGAAACCTTCGATCCGAAGCCGGACGCTCCAGCGGAGATTCGCGGCACGTTCAAGACCATCCCGACCTGCGTGCCGGGCGTGCATTTCAGCGAACCGGTTCCGCAATTGGCGAAGGCGTTCGACAAGTTCACGGTCATCCGCTCGATCGCGCACAAGGATCCCAATCACGGCGGCGGGAATCATTACATGATGACCGGCGCGCCGACGCCGGTGCCGGTCGGTTGCGGGGCGTTCGTGACGTTTCATCCGTCGTTTGGTTCGATGGTTTCCTACGACCGCGGTGTGCGCAGCGGCCTGCCCGCTTACATGGCGATGCCGAGCAATACGCGCTCGGGCGGGCCGAATTTTCTCGGCGGCCAGCACGCGCCGTTTGTCATCGGCGGCGATCCGAATGCCAAGGGTTTCCAAGTACGCGACGTGGTCGTGCCGGCGGAAATCGCCGAGGGGCACGCGCGGTCGCGCCGCGAACTGCGGGCCTCGCTCGATCGTATGCAGCGTTTCAACGACAAGCTGGTCGATGATCCGGCGGTGGTGTTCGACGAGTTTTACGCGCAGGGTTTTGATCTCGTGTCGTCGTCCAAGGCGCAGGCGGCGTTCGACATCAGCCGCGAAGACGACGCGGTGCGTGACCGCTACGGCCGCAATGATGTGGGCCAGCGGATGCTCATGGCGCGGCGTCTCGTCGAGGTCGGCGTTTCGTGGGTCACGGTCAACTACGGCGGCTGGGATGATCACCGGAAACTCTTCGAGACCTACAAAGGCAAGCGGCTGCAAAACTTCGATCAGGGCCTGGCCGCGCTGCTCACCGATCTGCAGGCGAGCGGATTGATGGAAAACACGCTGGTCATCGCCTGCGGCGAATTTGGCCGCACGCCAAAGATCAACAAGGATGCGGGACGCGATCATTGGCCGTTTGCGATGTCCGTGCTGATGGCTGGCGCGGGCATCCCCGGCGGACAAATTGTCGGCGCGACGGACGTGAAGGGTTACCACGCGGCGGAGAATGTCTATCGGCCGGAAGATTTCGCAGCGTCGCTCTACACGAAGATGGGGATCGACCCGCATCGCGCGCTCGAGACGAATACGGGCCGGCCGGTGCACCTCGTAAACAAGGGGCGGTTGATCAAAGAACTCTTCGTTTAAGCTGCGTGTCTGTTTCGCGCGCCGCTGGCCTTTTCTTGGTTTGGTTCGCCGCCTTCGCGAATGCGGCGGAACCGACGCTGACGCACCTTTTTCCCGTGGCCGGCGCGGCGGGAACCACCGTCTCCGTGACCGCTGGCGGGAAGACCGAACCGTGGCCGCCGCAGGTCTGGATCGATGCGCCGGGCCTCATCTTCCAAGCGTCGAAGACGAAGGGAAAGTTTGACGTGGAGATCGCCAAAGACGCCGCCCCCGGCCCGCGCCTGGTGCGTTTTTTTAATGAACAAGGCGTCTCCCCTCCGCGTTTTTTCATCGTCTCCGGCAATCCGGAGAGCCTTGAGGCGGAACCGAACAACGATTTCAAAACGCCGCAGAGAATCGCCAATCTGCCGGCGACGATCAGCGGCCGGCTCGACAAAGCGGGCGACGTGGATTCCTTCGCCGTGACGCTGCAGAAAGGTCAGGCGTTGACCGCCGCGGTCGAAGCCTATGTCCTGGCTTCCCCCTTCGATGGCCTGCTCCGCATTGTGGATACCGACGGGACGCAACTCGCCTTCAATCATGATGGGCGGACGCTGGATCCCTTGCTCACCTGGGAAGCGCCGCGCGACGGGACGTTCATCGTGCAACTGATGGGCTTCGTTTATCCCGCTACCGCGGGAGTCGGAATGACCGGCGGCGAAGGCTGCGTCTATCGGTTGCATCTCACTACCGGTGCGGCGGCGCGGGTCACCCTGCCGCCGCACGATGCCGCGCACGGGACGGAGTCGCCCGAACAGGAGCCCAATGATGTCGCGGCCAGCGCCGGGGCGGTCCCGATTCCCGGCGCGGTGACGGGTGGCATTCGGAAAGCGGATGACGAAGATCGCTTCGTCTTCACCGCCGTGAAGCAACGCTCCTACACGTTCAAGGTCATCGCCGCGCAGGCCGGTTCGCCGCTCGATGCGTGGATGAAGATTGAGAATTCAGACGGCAAGGAACTCGTCGGGAATGATGACGCCGCGGGTTCGCGCGATCCGCAACTGACGTGGAAGGCTCCGAGCGACGGAACCTTCCATGTGGCGATCGGCGACCTCACGCATCGCGGCGGCGACGACTTTATTTACCGTCTGGTCGTCGCCGAGGCCGCGCCTTCCGTAACGGCGACGACGGGGCAACATTCCGTCAGGGTGGAGGTCGCGAAGCCCGGTGAAATGAAGGTCGCGGTGAAACGGGCGAACGGCTTCCAGGCAAAGCTCCAACTCGTCGCTGCGGGTCTGCCGGAAGGCGTGTCGATGGCCGATGTGGAAGTCCCGGCGAAGGACGGAGAGGTCACGCTGAAGTTCACGGCGGCAGCGGATGCGAAAGCTGCGAGTCAGCCATTTCGCGTCCTGCTTCGCGAAGTGGACGCCGCGGTGGAGCAACCCGTGCGTTATCTGCTGACCACGACCGGCGAGAACAACGGCGTGCCGCAGGGATACACGGAGCTCGTGATCGAATCCACCGACCAACTTTGGCTGACGGTGATCGCCGCGCCGCAGAAAGCGGAACCCCCGCCCGCGGCAGCTACTCCGGCGGCCGAGAGTCGCTGACGCCGTCTATTTGCGGAAGGTCTGGAGGTAGAGCCACATCGCGTCGAACTGCTCTGCCGCTCTGCCGTCGAAGAAATCCGTGAGCGGTGTTTTACCTTCGTCGTCGGCGAATTTCGGCATCTTCGTTTCGGCGTCGATCCGCGTCGGAGCGAGCACCCAGCGGTGGTAATATTCCTTGCGCAGGCGCACCGGGGTGAGCGCGAGATTCGGGCCGGGCGCTTCGAAAACCGCCGTCGCGGCGCGGTCGCCGAGCGTGTGGCATTGCAGGCAGTTGAAGCCGCCGGTTTCGCCAAGCAGTGTTTCGCCGGCCTTCACCTTTTCCGCATCGGGCGCGGGTTCGGCGGCGATGGTCGCGCTGAAGCCGTGCTGATGCGCTAGGCCGATCGCAAGGGGTTCGGCGCAGGCAGCGAAGCCCGGCATGCGGCTGACGATCCACGGCCGCGGCTTGTCCGCGACCTTGCCCGCGATGAACGGTGCGGCGTAATCCGGGCGCAGTTTTTCTCCGAACCAGGTCAGCGCGGGCAGGGCGGTGGTGTGGATCGGCTGGCCTTCGCCTTCTTCGAGCGGCGCATTGCTTTGCAAGGCGATGACTTCCTCTTCGAGTTGCGACCAGATGTTCGGCTGGCCATCGGCGCTGTGACAGGCGATGCAGCGCAGGTTCTTGATTTGCCGGTCGGCGAATTCGGTGGGCGCGTCCTGTTTGAGTGAATCGAATCCATGCGCGGCGAAGGCGATCAGCGCCGCGCGTTGATCTGCGGTGAGCGCGAAGTCGGGGGCGTTGCCGCGCGTCGCGGGTGCGGGCGCGAGACAGCCTTGGTCGAAGCCTTTTTGCACAATGGCGGCGAGCGCGGGGGTGGTTGTGGGCGGGACGCCGGCGTGGCAGTTCAGGCAGTGGGAAGTGGCGAGTAGTTGCGCGCCGCGCGTGGCGTCGCCTTTCGGGCCACCGGGGAATTCCCGGCTCGCGGTAGTGAGCAGATAGGCGGCGAGCTTCGTCGCTTCCTCGGCGCTCAGGCGGAAGTGCGGCATGCGAATCCACGCGTAATTTTTTGCGGGGTCTTGCAGAAATTCGATGAGCGCAGCGGGATGCCACTTCGCTTTGATGTGCGAGAGCGGCACGCGGTGGTGCGCATCCTGACCGTCGAAGTCGGGTGCGGTGTGGCAGGCAACGCAGGCGAGATTGGCAAAGAGCGCGCCGCCTTGATCGGCCAGCGCGAGATCGATCGGTTCCGCTCCAGCGGGTGGGGCGCTTGCGGAAACAAAGTACGCGGCAAGGTCCGCGGCGCGTTGATCGATCTTGCCCGCCTCGCCCGCGAAGACTTTGGGCATCAGCGTCCCCGGGCGGATGGCGTGCGGATCGGCGATCCACGCGGCCAGCCACGCTTCCTGAAATTTGGCGCCGACGTTTTCAAAAGTCGGCGCGTCCTGCGCCAGTTCCGGCATGCCTTCGCCCTTCGGCGGGAGCAGCGTTCCGGCGTCGTGACAGGCCACGCAGCGGTTCTGCGCAAAGAGCAGTCGGCCCTCGCGCAACCGCTCGCCGAGCCGCAGGTCGTGCGCTTTCGCATCGTGCTGGAAGACGGTTGGCGGCACGGGCTCGCGCGGGAATTCCTTCGACGACCACAGCAGCCGCACCATCGCATCGCCCTGCGCCGGGCTTTCAAACTCGACGACGAGTTTGTTCGCACCTTTCTGCAGTTGGGTCGGCTTGGGCGCGATGCGCTGGCGACTGTCGAGGAGCGGCGCGTCATTGAGCGTCGCGCGGACCACGCCGGTGGTTTCGACCGTGAAGGTGTATTCGGAACGCAGTTCGGAAATGATCTCCGCTTCCCATTTCGCGGTGAACGGTCCCGCGGGTAGGAAGGGCGTTGCGGGTTGTCCTGCGGGGACGAAGAGCGCGACGAGTCGCGCAGCGCGCGTGTCAGTCTTGCCGGCGGCGCTGAAGGTGACGGTGAGGCCCTGTTTCTTCTCGGGTTTGGTGTCGGCGAGCGGCGGCGCTTTGAGCGTGGTTTCCTGCGCGCGGAGCGGGGCATCGACGCCAATGCTCAAGACGAGAAAGGCGAACGGCAGGAGCGGGAGACTTTTCATCGGAGTGCGGAATTGTGGGGCAAGTCGACGCACGGCGGCAATGCGGCAAAGTAGGCGGGACTTCCCAGTCCCGCGGCGGGCCGATGCGGCTCTGGGAAGAGCCGCCTACCTTTTGGACGTGTAGTTCGCGCCGCGCTTTGCGTCGGGCGGCACGACGTTGATCGTATGCGCCACCTCGCCGGGGACGTCGGAGCCGTCGGCGGCTTTGATGTTCATCTTGATCTCCATCTGCATCACCGGCTGCAGGCCGGGCACTTCGAGGAAGACCGACTTTTTGTCCGGCGCGACGGTCACGCTTTTGATCTCGACCGGATCCTCACCCTTCGCCTTTGGGTCGCTGACCTTGTATTTGGCGGAACCGTAAGCGGACGACCAGAGGTAGTTGTATTGCTGGATCGCGTAGTTTGCCGCGTCACCGGCGGTCGCCGGATCGAGCGGGCCAGTGAAGCCGATGGTGATGCCTTTGTCGGTGACGTGCAGCGCGTTTTGCATGGTCACGGGTTTGCCGGTGTAACGCACGCGATGGATCGCGCCGTCCTTCGCGGCGTTGGTCTGCCAGCCTTTGAGACCGGCGAGGTAGAGTTGACCATCGATGGGGCTGAAGCGTCCGCGGGCGAGCCCGCTGTCAAACTTGAGCGGGAACTTCACCACTCCGCCCTGGACGATGACGCCTCCATCGGAGGGATGCGCTCCTGCGCGTCCCACTTCTCCCCCCGTCTGATCAGGGACGCGCGGGAGCGCGTCCCTCCGGATATCTTCGCGCAGCACCGCCATGAGCGCTGACTTGCCGTAGGAGAGATAAAGCATGCTGCCCTTGAACGGACCCCACTGGTCGCTCGTGACCCAGACCTGGCCGCCGTTGGAGTTGCACCAGGAGTAGGGAATCCAGCAGAGATGCGGCGGGAACGAAGTCGGCACCGGCGTCTGCTGCGAGAGATCCGGCACGGACACACACTCGCCTTGTTTGACGAGGTGGATGTATTCCGTCGGCACCCACGTGCCTTGATTGTCGCCCGTGCTCACTTCGCCGTTGGGGCCCACCCCGATGCCATTCGGCGCGCGCAGGCCGGTCGCGAAGACTTCAAACTTCGAGCCATCCTTCGACACCTTGAACAAACCGCCGTTGTGCTCGCTGAGCGGCCCCCAGCCGCGACCGCCGGGATTCACCGGTCCGCCTTTGGCGAAGTAAAAGTTGCCCGCGGGATCGGTTTCGAGGCCGAAGGTGAACTCGTGGAAGCCCGGCGTGACCTGCACGTCGTTGTTGAAGTTTTCGTAGAAATCGGCCTCGCCGTCCTTGTTCAAATCGTGCAGGCGCGTGATCTGGTCGCGGCCGAGCGCGTAGATTTTGTCGTCCACGATCTTCAACCCGAGCGCGTGGAATAGACCCGTCGCGTAGCGCCGCCATTCGATGTTCTCGAGTTTCGCGTCGATGCCTTGGCCGATCCAGACGTCGCCGCTCCAGGTGCTGAAAGCGATGCGCCCGTCGGCGAAGAAATCGAGTCCGGCGATGCGCAGGCGCGACTTGTAGGGATTGTCGAGGGGCACCGCGAGGTTGTCCACGACGTATGGGAACGCGCCATCCGCCGCGCCGAGTGTGCCCTGCGTTTTCACGGTTTCCTTCCAGCGCGGCGCGCCGCCTGTGGTCAGCGCTGGCAAGTCCCCGGGTTGGGCGGCGGCTTTGGTGGCGTCGTGCAGTTTCGCCAGATCCGAGGCGAGTCCCCGCGCGGCTACGACTTTGAATTTCTGCCCCGCCACGAGCGCCGGTAATTGCAGCGCGAGCTGCGCGCCTTGCGCGATGAGCTTCGCGCCCGCCGGTGCGCCGAGCACGCGGAAAACCGTGCGCGCCTCAGGTTGCGTGGCATCGCTCGCGATCACGGCCGTCTCGCCTTCGATCGTCACTGGCGTGCCTGCGGGCGCATCGGCGAGCAGCAGGCTGGAAGCGGCGCCGGGCGCGAGCACTTGAAACGAGCGGGAGATGACTGCGGTGTCGGCCACGGTTTCGACATCAGGCGATTCGAGCAGCTTCGCGTCGCCGACCGTGTAAGCGAAAACCACGCGATCCCCGCTGATGTAATGGCCGAGGAACTTTGCCCAATCCTTGGGCAGCGGACCGAACGGCACGTCGGCAAAGTGCGGTTCGCCCTGCTTGACCTCGCTCTTGCGCGGGCCTTTCGGCAGCGGACGCGGGTCATTGAAGCTGCCGCCTTTGCTCCAGCCCGGCGAATTCGACGCCGTGCCGAAAAAGACCTGCGCAACGTCCGGCGCGCTGGGATTCGGGCCGTGTTTGCCGTCGAAGACCACGCCGCGCAGTTTCAGCCAGCCGCCGGTCCAGGCGCCGGTCGCACGCAGCAGTTCCGTATCGAAAATGAATCCGGCCTGTCCGTCCGCGCCGAGTTTGACGGCGATGCCTTTGTTGGCCGCGATCCGGGTCGCGCCGTCGAGCGTGCTCCGTCCGTCGAACTGCTGCTCCTTGCCGTTATGGTTCAGGCCCTTGAACGGCACGTTGTCGGTGAACGTCGCGGCGAGCGTGCGCCCGTAATCCATTTCCTCCCACCAATTGGCGGCCGAGGCGGTGAGCGTGGTGAGACCGAGGACGGCGGCGACGAGGCGCGGAGTGGGGAGCTTCATGAGTGGGTATGGAAACGGCGAGAGGAGTGGCGCCGCATTGGGAGCGGTGGATGTAGCCCATTCAATCGGGCCGACAAAATGAAATTAGGCGGAATCAGGTCGCGAACCGGCGGAGGAAAGATGGCGGGGAGTGAAGCGCGGGAAGAATTTGCGATCAATATGTCCTGAATGCTGCGGCTGCTTCGTCGTCGGATTGAAACCTCAAAACATCCTATCACTTTGAGGCGGCCATTCAGCACCTCCGGAAAGCGCTGGAGCTCACCGGGCTGAAGTCCGGCCAGCTGTTCCTCGCGAAGAAACTCCGCGAAATCGATGCGCGATCGGCGGCGCTCGCTTGGTGGTCGCCTTAACTCGCTTGCGCGATCGCGGTTTCGCCGTTGAGGGCGCGGGCGACGGCGTCAGTGAGCTGGCGTGCGAGGTAGGGTTTCGGCAGGTAGGTGACGCCTTCCCGGAGACCGAGATCGCGACCGAAGAGCTGCTCGCTGTAGCCGCTGCTGAAGATCACTTTGCTGTCCGGCCGGTCGGTGCTGAAGCGCTTTGCGACATCACTTCCGGAGAGACCGCCCGGCATGACCATGTCGGTCAGCAGGAGGTCGATGCGATCGGGATAGGCTTGCCAGGTGGCGATGGCGCGGTGGCCATCGCAGGCTTCCATCACGCGGTAGCCGGCTTCCTCGAGCACGCAGCGCGCGAGCGAGCGGACATCATCGTCGTCCTCGACGAGGAGGATCGTGTCATTGGAACCGGCGCGCTGCGGGGCGGACTCGACCTCCGGCGCCGCGGGGGGCGCGACCAGTTGTGTGGCTGGGAAGTAAATGCGGAAGCTGGTGCCGAGCCCGGGGCGGCTCTCCGCTTCGATCCAGCCCTCGTGCTGCTGGATGATGCCGAGGACGGTGGCGAGGCCCATGCCAGTGCCCTTGCCGACTTCCTTGGTGGTGAAGAATGGCTCGAAGATGCGGGCCAGCGTTTCCGGGCTCATCCCCTCGCCGGAGTCGCGGACGGTGAGGCAGACAAAGTGGCCGGGGCGCGCTCCTTCGTGGGCGGCGGCGTGTGCCGCGCTGACTTCGATGGTGTCGGTGCGAATGGCGAGCGCCCCTCCGCTGGGCATGGCGTCGCGGGCGTTGACCGTGAGGTTGACGATGATCTGCTCCAGATTGCAGACGTCGGCGAAGATCAGCGGAGCCTCGGACTCGTGATGGAAAGTGATCTCGATGTGTTCCGGGATGAGCCGCTGGAGCATCGAGGCGACGTCACCGATCACGCCACTGAGCGAGACGGCGCGCATGAGCATGACTTGCTTGCGGCCGAAGGCGAGGAGCTGGCGGGTGAGCGCGGCGGCACGCTGGCCGGCGCTCTGGACCTGCTGCAGCGACCAGGCGACGTCGCTGTCAAGCTGGGCCTTGGCGAGCTGCAGGCTGGTGTGGCCTTCGACGACGGTGAGGATGTTGTTCAGATCGTGCGCGACGCCCGCGGCGAGGTGCCCGATGGCTTCCATCTTCTGCGACTGGCGGAGCTGGGTCTCGAGTTTCAACTGCTCGGAAATGTCCTGCACGACGGCGAGCAGGTGCGGGCCGGCAGCGAGTTCGAAGCGCTCGATCCAGAGTCGCGCGGCGAGTTCTTCGCCGGCCTTGGTCGCGATCCGGCAATCGCGCTGGCGCACGGCCTGGCCGCGCATGAGCTGGCCCATCGCTTCGGTGCGCGATTGCGTTTCCACGGCCACGCCGGCTTCCCAGAAGGAACGCCCGAGCAGTTCCTCGCGTTCGTAGCCGGTGGCGGCGAGGAAGGCGGCGTTGATCTCGACGTAGCTGTGGTCCTGCAGGCGGAGGATGACGACCGGGAGCGGGCTGGCCTCGAAGGCTTTGGCGAGGCGCTCCTCGGAAATGCGCAACGCTTCCTGCGCGAGTTCGCGCTCGACCATCTCGCGCTTGAGCCGCTCGTTGCTTTCCTGAAGCGCGCGGGTGCGTTCGCCGACGAGGAGATTCAGGTCGTTGAGCTTTTGCCGGGCCTGCTGCGTGACGAGCCACTTCTCGGTCATCGCGTGGGCGAGTTGCAGCACCTCGATGCTGTCGAAGGGTTTTTTCAAAATCACCAGCCGGTCGGACTTGCCGAGCCGGGTGATGATTTCCTTCCACGAGTAGTCGGAGTAGGCCGTGCAAATCACCACCTGGATCGACGAATCGATCGCCCAGATGTGCGTGATCGTCTCGACGCCATCCCAGCCGGGCGGCATGCGCACGTCCACAAACGCCATCGCGTAAGGACGCCCTTCGACGTGCGATTGCTCCACTTTCGCGAGGCCTTCCTTGCCCTGAAAACAGAAGTCCAATTCGAAATCCTGTGTTTCTTCGGTCGTTTCGCTGCCGAAAAATTCGGCCATGACATTGTCCAGCGCTTGATTCGACGGGGCGGGGGTGCCGAGCACTTTGCGGAAATCCGCATGGATTTCCGGATTGTCGTCGATGATCAGGATGCGGTTATTCGGGGCGGCAGGTGCGGAATCCATAAGGCAAAAAACGTGGTGAACTTTAGGCGGCGACGGCGGCGGTCGCGGGCTGATAGACCGGCAGATCGAGAGTGAAAGTGGCGCCCAGGCCGGGGCCGTCGCTGTGGGCGTGGAGCGCGCCGCCCATGCCAGAGGCCGCGAGCGCGCTGCTGTGCAATCCGAAGCCGTGGCCGGTAGTTTTCGTGGTAAAGCCGTGCGAAAAAATACGCGTGAGATTCTCCGGCGCGATGCCGCTGCCGGTGTCTTGCACGGCGACCCGCACGAAATCGGTGCCGTGGAGTTTGATCCGCACGACGATGCGCCGCTGATCGGACTCGGTCTGCTCGATCGCCTGTTTGGCGTTGCGGAGCAGGTTGACGAGAATCTGCAGGATGAGGTGTTTGTCCACGAGCGCCTTGGGCACGTCCTCATACGCCTGGACCACGGCGATGCGATGCCGCTCGAGCAGGACGGTGTTGATCTTGATCGCGTCATCCACCAGCGATTGGACGGAGAACGCTTCGACAAGACCTCCGCCTTTGGCGAAGCCCTGCTGCATGGCGACGATTTCCTTGATGTGGCCGATATTGCGGGTGATTGCTTCGACTTCCTCGAGCAGTTCGGCGTGCTCTGCCTTGAGCGCTTCGGTGACGCAGGAGATGAGTTCCGGAATGTGCGGTCCGCGCGGATCGCGCGCCACGAAGCCCGCGAAGTCCGCCGCCTGCAGGGTGAGCAGGCCCGCGACTTTGCCGAGTTCGATGACTTTCGAACGGCGCAACCGTTCGCTGATTACATTGCCCGAGACGTTCACGCTATTGAGCACGTTGCCGACGTTGTGCAGGACGCCGGTGGCGACTTCGGCCATGCCGGCGACGCGCGAACTATCGACGAGAGCGGCATTGGCCTGCTCGAGTTCCGCGGCCGCGGATTTGCGGGCGGTGACGTCGTAGAAAACGCCGCGGGCGAGCAACGGCGCGCCTTCGGGCGTGAGCAGGACGGCGGCATTTTCGCGAATCCAGACGGTGCGCCCGTCGGCGGCGATCATCCGGTATTCGAAAGAGTAGGGCGCTTTCGCGGCGATCATCTGGTCGCCGCGCGCGATCGCCCAGCGGTCTTCGGGATGAAGTTTGCTCTGCCAGAAATCGTCGGTCGCCATCCACTGCTCGGGCGGATAACCGAGAAGCTGCTCGCTTTGGCGGCTGATGAAGGTGAACCTCGAGGTCGCGACGTCGAATTCCCAGACGATGCCGTCGATGGAATTGACGAGGGTTTCGAGCTTCTGTTTTTCGATCGCACTTTCGGCCGCTTCGACGGGCGAGGGCGGCGGTGCCGGTGGCGACTCCGATTTTCGGGGAACCTGCGCGACCGCTTGCGCGCGGCGTGGGGCGAGGAACGCGCTGCCGCTGGCGAGGGTGAGCAGCAGGAGAGCGAGGCCGGCGAGCGCGGTGTGCCGCGTTCCGCGCAAAGCGGCGAGTAGCGGGGCGGCGTCGAAATCGACGGCCAGCACCGCGTTCACATCTCCGCGGAAATTCCGCAGCGGCACGAGCGCGGTCACCCACGCTCCCCAGCCATCGGTCCAGATTTCCTGCGGGAGCGCCGCATCCCCGGCGAGCGCCCGCTCGATCGCGGTCCGGAGCGGACCGTCATAAATTTCCCCGATGCGCCGCCGTTGCTCCCGCTCGCCGTCGAAGGCGCCATCGCGATTGAAGTCGGTCTCCGCATCCACGATCCGCACGAGGTTGCCGTCCGCGGACCGGCGGAGCGTATAGAGATTGTTGATCGCGGGATTCGCCTTCAGCCAGCGTTTCTCGGCCTGCACCATTTGCCAGTAGCGCGGCTCGTCGGGCGAGGTCGCTGTGGTGATCTGTTCGTGGCCCATGCGGACCAGTTCCTGGGCGTAGGTCGGGGCGTAGGCCTCCAGCAATTGCCCCATCCGCCCCCGCTCCGCCTGGACGCTCCTTTCGACGAAAAACCAGCCCCCGACTAACACGACTGCGACGAGGACCCAGGTGGCAATGGCACCCCGCGAGAACCCTCGCCAGCACCAGCGATGCAGAACTGCGAAGAGCAGCAACGCCGCCGCAAGAAGGGATAGGTAATCCAGATGCCGAAGCAGAACGGTTTGTAGAGAAAGCAGGCTCGCCATAAGTCGCGGCCTCGGTAGAGCAAACCACGTTCCCCAGATGTGTTCAGTTTTTGTTGAGATCGCGAACGTCACGCCGGCTTATTCCTTGATCGGAATCCAACTGGGGATTTCCGAGGGGCCGCAAGCCTGCGCCCATCAATCATTTCGAGATGGTTCGCCCCGAATGCGGCCGAGGCCTGCGACAGCGGAAATGGACTCGCCATTTTCTTTCGGGGACTATTTCCGAGTGGTAGAAAACCGGACCGCGGATGCGAGATCCGCGCTCTTCGACTGCGGCGCAGTCTCGATCACCGTCCGTCGGAAGCCGCTTAAAGGTGGCAGCAAAAAGCGCGCGATCAGGGAAGCGTGTGCGTCCAGCGGTGTGAGGTGGAAAACCAGCGCAGGCGCTAGCGAAAAACGCTACGCTTCATGTCTTTTGCCGAGCGGGGGGTGATTAAGTGTTAATGCGCATGTGTTCCCCCTGTCACAGTTCGCTGCGTTCACGCCGGCTTTTTTCGTCACAAAGCCCTTCCCTTCCGGAGTCCCTGAATCCGCGCCCTCCAGAATAGACGCGGGCGTGGCGACGATAAGCCACCGCTCCTTTCTCGTCCGACCGCCCCGACGCGGTGTGGGGCGTGGCAACTTTATCAAAGCGTCCGGCATCGACGCCTCCTTGCGGCCTGGGAAGCAAGCCCACGACCCGATTCCCAACCTCTTCCTCGAAGTCATCCGCTAACGCGGCCCCCCGTTTCACCCCGCATCCCATTCGACCATCCCATCCCCAAAAAAAATATGAAACCTCGCACTCGCTCCGAAAAACGTGTCCAGCCATCGATCCATTTCGTCAAGCGCCTGTCTTCATGGCTGGTCCTATCCACGATATTGACCGTGGCTGCTCCCTCCGTCAGTCAGGCGGCGGATGTCTATTGGGATAGCGACCTGAATGCGGGGAACAACGCGCTGTCCGGCGCCGGACTCGGGGGAAGCGGCATCTGGGATAATGCCCTGGCGAACTGGTGGGACGGCCTGCTGAACAACGCGTGGGTGGCGGGCGACACAGCGATTTTCACCGGGACTCCGGGAGTGGTGAGCCTCGGCGCACCGATCACGGCCGGCGGTCTGACTTTCGACGCGAGTTCGGAAGGGAGCTACGTCATCGTCGGCAACACGCTGACCCTCGACGCGAGCGCGGCGCCAGTCATCATCACCAAAAGCGGGGTGGCCACGGATTTCATCACCTCCGCGGTGGTGCTGACGGATCCCCTGCAGATCGATCTGCAGGACGGGCGCCTGGTCTTCAGCGGCATCGTCTCCGGGGCGGGTGGAATCACGAAAAACGGCACGGGCACGCTCATTCTCACCGCCCAGAACACCTACACGGGGGTGACCACGCTCAATAACGGCAACACCATGGTGATTTCCGGCGGGGACAATCGGACGGTGCTGGGCAGCGCCGCCGTCGCCAGCAATACGATCATCAATGCGGGCGCTTCGTTTGTGACGAACAATGACTCTTCCGGCGGTGTCGGCGTGGAGACGACCGGCGGATGGAGCAGTTCGGAAGTGTTTACGATCAATGGGAACGGTTACCTGAACCAAGGCGCTCTGCACAAAATCATGGGTCGCGAGCAGGACACGCTTTCCGGCGCCATCACCCTCGGCAGCGCGGCGCGCATCCAGTCGGACTACGGGACGCTGGCTTTCACCGGGGCCATGGCGGTGAGTCAGGATCTGACCATCAGCGGCGCGGGTTTCGTGAATCTGGCGGGCGCACTTTCAGGAAACAATGCCATCACGCATTACGGCGTCGGCGGGATGCAGTTGTCGAACATCACCGCCGGTCAGACTTATAATGGCTCCATCACCTCGCTGCTCGGGGAGGTGCGCTCCTCGGTCGGCGTGGCCGTGGCGGCGGACAATCCTTACAATGATATCACCGGGCTGAATCTGCAGGATTCCTGGCTGCGGCTGAACTTCGGGAACGCCGCCGGGGCCGCCACGGACGGGGCCGACAGCCGCTTTTCGACCACGGCGCCGATCAACATGCGGTCCAGCCAGATTTACGTGGACAATGCCTCCTTCAGTTCGACCGCGACGAACTTCTTCGACTACGCGGTGGCCCAGACCTTTGGGACGCTGACCTTGGAGAGCGGGGCCAATCGCTTCGGTACGCGCTCGGCGGATACGGGTTCGGTGACGCTGACCTTCGGGGATATTCTGCGACCCAACGCGGGCACCACTTGGGAGCTTTTCATCGACAACCTGGTGGGCGGTGTGACCGCGGAGTGGGGTGAATCGGCCAAACATCGGATCATCAATTCGGCCTTGGAAGCTGGTCCGACGGCGATCCCGTTCGTGGGTGGCTGGGCCTTTTACGACCGCGAATTTCTCGAATACAACCCCGTGGCCTCCGGTGGGCATGGTTACAGCAAGCTGGATGCGGGGGACTACGCGACCGACACCGCGGAAGGCACTTGGGCGGCTGGGCAGAACATCAAGATCACCAGTGCCAATCGGACCATCGCGGCCGACACCGTCATCCAGTCGCTGAACCTCCGCAGCGCGACGGGCCGCACCTTGACCGGCGCCCCGGGGACCACGCTCGAGGTCGGTTCCGGCGGCATCCTGACGAGCGATGCGACCCACACGATCTCCGTGCCTTTCCTGACCGCCGGCGCGGCCAGCAACTACGAACTCTACGATCTCGCGTGGTCCACGAACATCATCCGTTCGGTCATCGCGGACAATGGGGCGAACGCCGTCTCGCTGGTCAAGGCCGGCGGGGGCACGACCTCTTTCTTTGGGAACAACACCTACACGGGGACCACCTACCTTCTCGAAGGCATGTTCCGCGACATCATCGGCGCGCGGAACCACACCGCGCTGGGTAGCGGGAATTTCAATCTCGCGGGTGGCCCGAACACCCAGTCTGCCTACGAAACGGATCGCGATTTCACCCGGTCGCTCGGGACCGGCGTGGGGCAGGTGCAATTGACCGGCGGCGGCGGACTCGGCGGGGGCAGCGTGGGCTTCTCGGCATACGGCGCGCCGATCGATCTGAACTTTGGCGGGATCGGTGCCACGGTGACGTGGGGTAGCGCGGCCTTTAATCCGGGCATCTTCACGCTCAATGGCGGCAACGCCACCCATGTCGTCACGATGGTCAACCCCATCGATCTCAACGGTGAGCAGCGGGCCATCCGCCTCGATGCCAATGCCTCTGGCGGCAATCGCGGGGTCATGGGGACGATCACCGGCGACCTGAGCAATGGCGGCCTGATCAAGCGCGGCGGTGGGGTGCTGTTCTTTGACGCGGCCAAGTCTTACAGCGGCGGCACGATCGTGCAGGAGGGTGTGCTCTGGCTGCGCGGGGGCACGGGCACCGCCGGCGCGAATGTCAGCGGCAATGATATCCAGATCGGCTCCGCCGCCGTGCTGCGAATCGATGATCCGACCAGCATCGGCTCCCGGCAGATGATCGTCATGCAAAACCAGGATGACAACAGCGCCTCCGCCATCGCTTTCGGCGCCGGTTATGGCACGGGCAGCACCATCCAGTTTCACAGTCTCATCGCCCAGACCGGCCTCGCCCAGACGGGCGCGTTCGATATCACCATCGCCAACCAGCAGCGTTCAGACAATCGCCGCAACCGCGTCGCCGTGCAGCTGAGCGGCAACCACAGCTTCTCCACGGATGTCCTCGCCCAGATCAAGACCGTGGCGCCCGACGTGGAGGCCTGGTTCGGCGCGGATACCGGCAACGGCACCTACACCGGCACCACGCTCTCCCAGACGGGCCGCAACAAGATCGGCGGTCTGGAGGCGTTCCGCCTCGGCACCGGCGGCGGCACCCTGACAATCGCCAATGCCAACGTGCTCAGCGGTGCCTTCCCGCTCATCGTTGGCGCGCAAGACAGCACCGCCCTGACCAACATCGGCGGCGTGGTCTATCTGCCCCAGGCGCAGAACTATTCGGGAACAATCACGAGCACGGTCGTCGGGGGCAACTTGATTGGAGCCGGCGGCGTCCTCGTGGTGGGAACCGATGGCGCCCTGAATAGCGCCGACAACAATATCCTCCTGCGGGGGGGTGAAATCCGCCTGGGAGTGGCACCGGCCAACGCATTTTTCGGAAGCACCGATGTCCAGTATGGCAGCCGCAACATCGATGTGCGCCTGGCGACTGGCACCCTGCGGACCATCGCCCTCGCGGGCGGTTATTTCGGCCAGGTGGACCTCAATAACCTGACCTTGAACGGAACGGATCGTAACTTCTCCGTGAACAGCATCGGCACGACCTACATGCACACGGTCTTCAACGGCACGACGACGTTGGAAAACACCACGGCGGCCATCAATCAGTTCTTCGATATCGGCTCTGATAACAGCTTTCAGTCAGGGATCGGCGTGGTCACGCTGAATGGGGTCGTCGGCCAGACGGGGACCGGGGCGGTCAGCATCCAGAAGCGCAATGGCGGCGCGCTCATTCTCGCCGCGGACAACACCTACCTCGGCAGCACCAACGTCCAGCAGGGTCGCCTGGTGATCGCGCACACCGGCGCCGCCGGGACTGCCGGTTCGACGATCAGCCTGAACACCAACAGCGACCGCCGCTCGGACCTCGAGTTCCGTTTCGATGGGACCGGCCCCTTTGTGGTCGATAACGTGGTCGCCACCACCGGGGGCAATGACAACTCCACCCGCGTGATCACCGTCGGCTCGATGGACGGCTCCTCCAGCAATCAAGTCGTCCAGATTCCCACCCTGACCATCGGCCATGTCGGCGCCTACAGCGTCGGCGGGACCGGCAGCAGCGCTCTCTTTTTGGACGGCTTTAATGGCTATGGACTGGAGATCACCGGCACGTTGAACCTCAATCGGGATATCAACCTGCGCACCCGCGGCGCGCTCGTCACCGTCAGCGGCGTGGTTGCCGGGGCGGCGGGTAACGACCTCGAGAAGCACGAGCAGGGCACGCTCTGGCTGAGCGGCGACAATACCTACCTCGGCTCCACCACCGTCTCCAACGGCTACCTCGTGGCGGCGCATGACAACGCCTTCGGTTTGGCGACGTCCGACATCATCCTTCGCAACAACGTCTTTAGCCAGGTCCTCGCCTCCGGGAACCGCACGATCGACCGCAACTTCATCAACACGGCCACCGGCAGCACCCAGACCCTCGGCGGGCTCGATGCGGGCGCGAAGACCTTCAGCGGCAACATCAATCTCTCCACCCGCGGCCTGCATCTGATCGCGGTCACCGGCGGCGACACCACCTTCACCGGCACGATCAGCGGCACCGGTGGGGGCGGGATCAACAAAGTCGGCAACGGCACGGTGATCCTCGATCCCACCTCGGGCGGAAACACCTTCAACATCGGCGGCGTGACCGTCAGCCAGGGCACCCTCATCGGCGAGGCGCAGGTGGCGGGCGATCCGTTCGGCACGAACAACGCCTTCACCGTGGCGAATGGCGTCCTGCGCCTGAACAACAACACCGGGGCCGCGAACAACACCGCCACAACCGGCACCTTGAACGTGAACACGGGCAATGCCGCCGTGGTTGTGGACGGCACCGGCGCTGGCGCCAACAGCACCGCGTTCCGCTTCGGTTCGCTCACTCGGGCGAACAACGGCACCCTGACCTTGAAAGGCGCGACTACCGATTTGGGGACGGCCGGCAATGAACGCGTCGCCTTTACCGCGGCCCCTGCGGTGGCCAACGGCACGATCGGCACTTGGGCGGCCATTCAGGCGTCGGGCTCCAATGCCGCCCACTATGCGGGCGTCTCCGGGGGTAATATCGTCACCGCCACCTACACCGCTTCGGGCGTGGATCTCGACACGGCAGCGGGGGCGACTGTCCTCCTCGATGTCACGGGGGGCGCTCTGACCGGCGATCGTTCCGCCTATGCTTTCCGCACCTCTGCGGGCGGCAATGTGGACCTCAACGGTTTCACCCTGAATCTGGGCAACGCCGGCCAGGCGGGCATGATCCTGAATGGAGGCGCCGACGTGATCGACGGCACCGTGGATATCGGCACAAACACGCTCGCCATTTACACGGATGACGCGGCCATCTCCACCCTCGGGGCTCGCCTTTCCAACTACCGCGACAACAGCACCAGCAACCTGACCACCAGCCTGATCAAGTACGGCCCGGGCACCTTGGAACTCTCCAATGCCGGCAACAACTTCCAGGGCAACATCCAGGTCAACCAAGGCATCCTCAGCCTGACCGCGGCCAACGTCATCCCGACCTTGGCCACCCTGAACGTGGTTACTGGTAGCACGATCACCATTCAGCCGGGCGCGACCGTCGCGCTGAACGGCAACAACCAGGAATTCGGCAACCTTGCCGGCAGCAGCGTGGTCAGTGTGGTCGAGAATACCGGCGGCGTCCTCGACCTCGGCACCGCGACGCTCGTGGTCGGACGCCAGGGCAGCGCCACCACCTTCTCCGGCCAGATCATCGGCGGCGCCGGTTCGACGATCACGAAGATCGGCGCCGGCCGGCTGACGCTGGATAATTGGAACACGGCCATGCCGAACTCCCTCGGCACGCTGGATATCGCCCAAGGGCAGGTCTTGTCGCACTTGAACGACCAGTCCTGGGCCACGCCAACGGGCTTTGCGAATGCGATTCCTTCCTCGACCACCATCCTCCTCCGCGGCGGTGAGTGGGAGGCATACGTGAATGGTGATAACACCAGCAACTTCCAGCTGATCAATCTCGGGCACAGCATCGTTCATCAGGGCGGCAATTCGATCCTCGACACCAATCGCGTCCAGACCGGCACCTCGAACAAGATCCTGTCCTTCAACAACCTGACGCTCGACAAGCAGATCTTCACCGTGACCGGCGGCAACGCGATCTACCCGCGCTTCGATGGCACGACCACGCTGACCACCGACGTCCGCATCCAGACGGACGCGCCGCTGCTCCTCAACGGCACGATCACCGGCAACTACACCCTGACCAAAACCGGGGGCAGCAACCTCGAGATCGGAGGGAATAACAGCGGGTGGAGCGGGGGCACCGTGGCCACCGACGGCACCATCTCCTTCGGCACCCGCGCGCCGGAGGATACCGCGCGTTACATGGCGGGCACGAACCTCTTCAGCTACAGCGCGACCGCCAACCTCGGCACGGGCGACATCGTCATCAATCGCAACACCGCCATCCGGATCACTGCGCCGAGCAACATTCTGACCGCGCAAGGCCAGCGGGTGCAGATCTTCGGCGCCACGATCGGCAATCTGCCGCGCATCGATATCGGACTCGATGCGCCGCTCACGGCTTACGGCCTGCGTTCGACGACCGAGGGCGCCCTCAACCTCGGTCTGAATGACGGGTTCTTCACGAACACCATCGACCAGGCGAAACTCGGCAACGGCAAGTGGGGCGTGGGCGCCTGGACGACCACCTACTACACCGCCGCCACGATGGGCGCCGGGGCGGACGACGTGTATCGTTTCCTGGGCACCAATGCCCTCCTCGGCATCACCACCGCCCACGCGCTCTCCGGCACCGCGAGCCTGCAAGTCGGCGCGCCGCAATACGACAACGGCTTCGCGCTGGCTAACACCTCCGCCAGCATCCGCCTCTACGGCGACCAGTCCTACACCGGCAACACGATCCTTTTCCGCAGCGACAACACCGGCAACACGAACAACTTCCTGGAGTTCTTCGGCGACCTCGCCACCCCCGTGATCGATGTCTATGGCCGGCTCACCGCCCGCGGCGACGGCCGCTTCACCAACGATGCCGGCGCGCAGGTCAATCAGGTCAACCTGTATCCCGGGTCCGCGCTGCGGCTGGACTACAGCATGGACGTGAATGACACGATGCTGCACTCCCGCCTCAATGACAGCAACCTCGGCCTCGAATCCGACGAGAACAAATGGGGCGACACCACGCCGATCAGTTTGAACGGATCGACGCTCAACTTGATCAGCAGCGGTGGGCGCGTAAACAAGGAAACCGTCGGCCAGATCACGGTTAAAAATGGCGCCGCTGTGTATCTGGAGCGCAACAGCACCAACGGGCAGCTCGTTCTGGAAGCTGCCGGGATCACCCGTGCCGGGCAGGCCACCTTCCACGTCCGGGAGAATGGCGACGAACTCGGCCGGATCGATCTCCAGGGCCAGAAGTTCTTCATCAATGACGCCGCCTGGGTGACCGCCAACACCGATGCCCAGGGGTTGCTGCCGGTCTGGATGATCAATCCCAGCCGCAACACCTTCCTGACTTACAACAACGACTTCGGCGTGCAAAACGCCGCCTACACCGCCTCGAACAATACGGCCAGCGCTGGCGCGGCATTCCTCGCCGGGCTCACGGCGACTGATGTGGCCAGCTACGGAGGCACGACCAATGACGCGGCCGTCGCCGGCACGGCCAATGTCTGGGCGCTGCGCATCGCCGCCCTCGCGGGCAACGAAACCACCCTCACCGGTGGCCAGATCAACATCCACAGCGGCGGTCTGATCGTGGACAACGTCGATGCTGCGGGCCGGGTCAACTTCGACACGACCGCCGTTTTCTTCGGCAACGGCGTGACTGCCGTCGAAGGCCTCATCTTCAACGATGCCAATGGCATCACCACCCGCATGGGCGGCGTGGTCACGGCGGCCAACCTGACCGTGCACGGTCCCGGGCAGCTCCAGTTGACCAACACGGCCAACGTCATCACCGGCAATATCCAGATGAACAGCGGCACCCTCTTCGCGGATGGCGCGGGCACGCTCGGCACGGCTTCCGTGACCATCGGCGGCGACTGGCTGCAAAACAACGACGGCCAGATGATGCCGGAAATCCACCTCCGCACGAACAACAACGCCAGCACTACCTTCGACAACGCGATCATCGTCGCGGAGCACGTGCCTTACACCCGCATCTTTGCCGAGCGTTACACCGGCACCTCGACGGCTGTCGCCGTGGTGACCATCCCGACTCTGGCCATCGAGGGCACGAACACCCTGCAGGGCACGGCGGTGATCATCAACAACAGCAGCGCGACCAACAGTGCCAACACCCACGCGATCGTCGTCAGCGGGACTACCACCATCGGCGGTTCGGCGCCGGTCGGTCTGCACATCCAGGCCCAGCGCCTGCAACTCACCGGCGCCCTGGTCAATGCCGCCGCCCCGATCGTCAAGTCGGGTGACGGGCAGTTGCGCTTCGATGCCGACAACGCCGGCTTCAGCGCCCCGGTCACCTTGAACCGCGGAGAAATCGCCGCGATCGCCAACGCCGGCAACCAATTCGGCACCGGCGATTACCTGCTCAATTTTGGTCAGATCCGGATGCAGAGCAATGCGTCGCGCGCGTTCTTCGACGCCGCCGGGCAGGACCTCACCGTGGCCGGAGCGGTCACCTTCGTCACCAACCGCAATGGCGCAACGGCCGAGCGCAACATGACCATCGGCGTGCACAACGGGACCAACATCTTCCGCACGATCAACGGCGCCCACGTCCGATTCGCCCCGGATAGCTTCGGGGATGACGTGCTCATCGAGAGCAATGTGGAGATCAATGACAGTGCGGTATTCTTCAGCGACAGCGCGGAAACCCGGTTCCAAGGCGAATTGATCGGCTCCGGTCGCCTGACCAAGACGGGCAACTACAACATCTACCTGAACGAGGCCACCGCCGGTGGCAATGCGGGTTGGGGCGGCGTCATCGACATTCAGCGCGGCTCCATCGTGCAGCAGGCGGCGAATGACACCCTCGGCGGCACGGGTAGCTCGATCATCGTCCGGGCCGGCGGCGGGCTGGCGGTGCAGAGCACGGCGGCCTTCGGCACGGGGGGCGGGGTGACTTCGGTCACGCGCAGCAGCACGCACCTCCCGGTGCTCGGTGTTCGTGTGATCGCGAACTTCACGTCCGTCCTCGACAGCTACGATGGGAAGTTCATCGGCACGGGTTTCGGGGTGGTGGGCATCGACAACGGCCAGAGCCTGGCGGTCGATCCGGCGATGGCCAGTCGCTTTGGGGGCAACTGGTTCCTGGGCTCCAGCGTTTCGGGCGGCAATGGCAACTTGACCGCCAACTCCGTGGCCCCGTGGGGAGCGAGCGGCAATCAATTCCTCCTGGGAGGCGGTTCGGCGCAATTGACGGTCAACCCTGTTGCCGCCGGCGCGCAATTCGCGGGCGCCAACGCGATGGTCATCGGCTCCGCCAATAACGGCTTTGGCACCCTCACCGTGGTCTTTGGGGCCAATGGCAACAACACCTACAGCGAGGGCACTCTGGTGACCCGCGGACGCCATTGGGACTTTGGTCACCGGGCGGCGGCGCTGTCGCTTCAGGGTGGCGCGATTGGGACGGGGACGACCTTCCGCACCCCGCTGGGTAGCGGCACGGTGGACCTTTTTGGCGAAGCCCGGATCGAAGGCGCCTCGGGCACGGCGGCCGACAGCGCGACGACCAACGCCAACACCTGGGTCTTGCACCCCGGTTCGCGCCTGCGCTTTGACAATGCCACGCCGTTCACCGGCAGCGGCACCACCGGCACCCAGGCCGCCGGCACGATCGGTGGCGGTGGGCGTTGGGCGGACAATGTGGGCATCACCCTCGACGGGGCGGTGCTCGACATGTTCGGCGATGGCACCGACCACGCCGCGAATAAGGAAATCATCGGCGATCTAACCGTCGCCCGCGGCGCAGAAGTCGTCGTCCGCCGCACCACTAACTTTGGTTCGGAGTTGATCACCAGCAACCTCCTCCGCGGCACGTCCAACGGCACTTTGATGCTCCGCCACGACACGGGTCTGCTCGGCCTTGCCGGCTCGGTGAATACCAACCGTTTCATCGTCAGCTCGGGAGCCGGTGCTGGCGTGGGCCAGGTGCCGGTGGCCAATAACATGGTCGCTCCTTGGATCGTCAGCCGCACCGAGAATCAGTTCCTCAAATACGACGACACGCTCGGCTTCCAGCTCATCACCCAGGGCGGCGCTCCGGCGAACTACATCACCTCCGCCGGCGGCGCATTGACCATGGCGGCCAATGACGGCTCGGAGATCCTCAATCTCGCCACCGCGACCGCCACCTTGGCCGCGAACCTCGATATCCACGCCCTGCGTCTTGATCGCGACATCAACGTCAGTGCGGACGGTCAGTTCACCGATATCATCATCCGCAGCGGGGGCCTGATGCAGGCGGCCAACACTCCGACGATCAACGCCGACCTCTACTTCGGCGCGGCGGGTGACGGCACCGGCCAGGCGCTGATCTTCGCCAACAACAATACCCTCCAGATCAACGGCAAAATCTTCGCCAGCGAGGTCGTGAAGTCCGGCATGGCCGTCCTCAACGTCCGCAGCGACCAGACGCAGTTCACCGGTGATTGGGTGATCAACGGGGGCGGCATCCAGTTCCTGACTCCGAACGCCGCGGGCACCGGCGAGGTCATCCTCAACGGCAGCCACCTCGGGGACAACGACAGCGTCTACAACCTTACGGAAGTGCGCTACAACTTCAACAGCGGCACCCCGGACCTCTTCACCTTCAATGGCGGTGATATCACCGCCTACGACATCAACCGGGTGTATGTCCCGACCGCCAGCGATCGCCTCGTGCAAATCCCCGGGATCAACCTGCGCACGACCAATGCGGTCGCCGGCACCGGACAGGAGGGCACGCTCTTCTTCCAGGTCGATAGCTTCCGCAGCACCGTCCGGACGGGGACGGTCACGCTGTTCGATCATTACCTCGTCCATGTCGAGTCCGGCACCTTTGGCACCGGTTCGACGACGGGAGTGCAGTTTGGCAGCGGCACCGGAGTCGGCGGCTTGAACAACCAGGGTCTCTTCGATCTGCGCAAGGTCGGCGACGGTGTCCTGACGCTCGGCGATAACACCGCCAGCTTCACCGGCAACCGCAGCATCACCATCGGCGAAGGCGCGTTGCGTGTCCTGCACAACGGCGCGTTTGGCGCGGCGGGCAACGCGGCGCACGTCACCTCGACCGGCGTTTTGGAAATCGCCGTCGCAGGGTTTGCCCCGACTGCCGCGCTCACCATGGATCCCGGCTCGGCGGAACGCTGGGCGGTGGACGGTGCCCGCACCGGCACGGTCACATTGTCGGCGGGCGTCAGCCTCCAGATCATGGCCAACCAGACCGGCACCCAGACGATCAACTTGGCCGGCGGCTCGATCATGGGTTACCTGCCGCGCGACTGGGATCATGTCGCCGTCATCCACACCCTCGGCAGCGGGGTCACGATCAACCTCACCGCCGACTCCCTGCTCGGCCAGCCCTACGCCACCAGCAACAACGGCCTGTGGGATTTGAGCACTGTTTACGACCAGGGCAAAATCAACACCACCACCGCTTCGAACCCGACCGACCCCGGCCTGCGCGGCTCTTACCTCCAGATCGACGGCGCGATCCAAGGCAATGGCGGTCTGACCAAGGTCGGCCAGGACATCATCCTGCTCAACGGTGCCAACACCTACAGCGGCGCGACCACGATCGAAAACGGCATCCTGCAACTCGGCCGGGACAACGCCCTGCCGGTCGGCACCGCGCTGGTCATGGAAACGACCAGCGGCATGCTCGATCTCAACGGCCACGATCAGGAAGTCGCGTCGCTGAGCGGGGACGCCGGCAGCATCAACAACGGCGCCTTCGACGACAACACCCTGACCGTCAACCAGAGCACCACCACCACCTACAGCGGCACGGTCGATGGCAACATCCACCTGACGAAGAACAACAGCGGGGTGCTCAATCTGACGAACGCCAACACCTACCGCGGAGAAACCACCGTCGAGGCGGGGGAACTGCGGGTCGCCATCGGCGGCAGCCTCACGGCGACGACCGTGGCGCAAGTCGATCTCGGGGCGATCCTGCACGTCGATGGCACGATCCACAACGGCGCGGAAGTCCACGTGGACGGCCTGCTCAGCGGCTCGGGCACCGTCGGCACGGTCAATGTGCAGGCGGGGGGTGAAGTCAACCCCGGCAGCAGCGCCGGCAACAGCCCTGGCCTCCTCAACGCCGGCAACCTGAATCTGCTGAGCACGACCTCGACGCTGAGCATCGAGATCGACAAGGCGGCGTTCGGCCTCCCGGTCAACGGCGTGACACACGACACCGTCAGCGTCGCCGCCGCCGGCAGCCTGGCTGGTGCGGTGAGTCTCAATGGCGACCTGAAGCTGACCATCACCAACGGCGTCGGCTTCCAGGGGAACGACCTGCTCTTCATCATCCTCAACGACGGAGCCGATTCGGTGAACGGCACCTTTGCCACGATCAACGGCGCCGCCTACGCGCCCACCTCATTCTTCGTGGGCTTGCAGGAGTTCCAGATCAGCTTCGGCGCGGACTTCGCGACGAACAGCTTCTCCGGCGGCAATGATGTGGCCCTGCTCGTCATTCCCGAACCCAACGCGCTTTCGCTGCTCGCCTGCAGTCTCGGATTTGCGCTCGGTCTGCAGCGGCTCCGCCGCCCTGCGCGACGTGCCGTTTCCGGAGCGCGCCTTTTCGTTGGTCGCTGACTCCGTTCGAACTTGGTCGGCGGCAAGGGGGGCGCCGCCCTTGGCTGCGGGGATTTCCTCGCGGCCATAGGGCGGCGTTTTTCTGCATCGGCTATTGCGCCATCCGAAGGGATGGGCAGGTTCACGCGTGATGTCCTCCGTGCAGCTTAATCCACCGGTGAATTTATCCACTTTCTTGCACCGGCAGCCGCGGTCCTTTCTCATCGCCGAAGTCGCCGCGATGGTGATCGGGATCGGTTTTCTCGACTACCTGTCCGGCCGCGACATCACGCTCTTCCTGCTCTACGCGGTGCCGATTTTTCTCGCGGCATGGTACGCGGATCGCGGATGGGCGCTCGGCTGCGCGGTCCTCAGCGCGCTCGCGTGGTGGGCGGCGAATTTTGGGGTGCACACGTTTTCCACGGACTTTGGCTACAGTGTCGCGGCGGTCAGCCGGCTCGGTTATTTCGTCTTTGTGGCCATCGGCACCGCGGCCTTGCGGTCGCAGCGCGATGCCGATCGCGCCCGCATGGATGCGCTCGAGCAGAATAGCGCGCTCAAGCAGGAGATCCTGCGGATCAGCGAGCGCGAGCAACAGCGCATCGGGCAGGAATTGCACGACGGGCTCTGCCAGTACCTGGCGGCGATCGCCTGTGCCGCGAAATGTCTGCGGGACGACCTGGAGGAGCGCGTTCTGCCCGAGGCCAAGGCGGCGACGGAGATCGAGACGCTGCTCAATGACGCCGTGCGCCAGACCCGCAGCCTGGCCCGTAATATTTTTCCCGTGCAAATGGATGAGGCCGGATTGCCGGCGGCGCTCGAAGATATGGTCGCGACGACGAACCGTCTCATGTCGGTCGCCGTCTCCTTTGAGACCCGCGGAGAAATCCGCATCCGTGATCCGCAAGTCGCCATGCACCTTTACCGCATCGCCCAGGAGGCGCTGAACAATGCCATTAAACACGGCAATGCCCGACAGATCGTGATCGCCCTGTACGGCAATGACGAGCGTCTCCGGCTCGTGGTCAGCGATGATGGGCGCGGCTTTCAGCAAAAGCCGTTGCTTCAGGCGGGCATGGGCATGAAGACCATGCAATATCGCGCGCGCGAAATCGGTGCCGACCTCAACATCGGCACCACCAACGGCGCCGGCTCCACCGTCACCTGCACCGTTCCGCTGGCCGAATCCCTTTCCCAATGAACTCACTCATGTCACCAAATACCGAAGTTAAAAAGAGCCGGGTGTTGCTCGTGGAAGACCACCCGATGTTTCGCGAACGCCTCAGCCACTTGATCAACAAGGATCTGGAAATGACCGTCTGCGGCGAAGCGGACAACATCCAGACGGCGATGGCCCTGAGCCAGGAAAGCGAGCCGGACATTGCCATCGTGGACATCACGCTGCGTGGATCGAGCGGCTTGGAATTGCTCAAGGACTTCAAGGCCCAGGGGATGAAAATTCCGGTGCTCGTGCTTTCCATGCATGACGAGACGCTCTACGCGGAGCGGGCGTTGCGGGCCGGGGCGAAGGGTTACATCACCAAAAACGAAGCCTCCTCGGAGGTCATGGTTGCGATTCGCAAGGTGCTGCAGGGCGAGATTTATCTGAGCAGCCGCATGACCAGCCGGCTGATTGAGCGGATGGCCGATTCGGGCCGCGTCGAGCAGGGCTCGGAGATGGAAATGCTGACGGACCGCGAGCTCGAGGTCTTTCAACTGGTCGGACATGGCAAGAACACCCGCGAGATCGCGGCGCAACTGCACCTCGGCGAGAGCACGGTGGACACCTACCGCGCGCGGATCAAAGAGAAGCTCCGGTTGAAGAACGTGGCGGAGTTGTATCACCGCGCCACGGAGTGGGTGAAGGAACAGGAAACGAGCAACCCGACCGGCGACGGCGCGTAGCGTCGCGCGACGCTGCGAAGGGCGGGGCGACCAATGCGCTCGCACCGTCGAATTCGATTGCGATGCACGGTGCGGGAAACTCTTATCTCCCGCGCTTCGCAACTGCCGCATGTTTATCCGCCCGCCGACTCTTGATTTCCTCGTCCCTGCACCGACGGGGCGCGGCGCTTTCCCGACTTCCCGACCATGACTGATCAAGCCACCTGGTGGATTCTCTTCAACGCGTTTGTCGTCGTGATGCTCGCGCTCGACCTCGGCGTCTTTCACCGGCATGCGCACGTCATCAAGATGCGCGAAGCCCTGACCTGGACCACCGTCTGGATCACACTCGGGCTGCTCTTCAATCTCGGGATTTACCTCGGCTGGTTCGGCCCTTACGAACCCGCCCAACGCCCGCAGGCCGCGCTCGAATTCCTCACCGGCTACCTCATCGAATATTCGCTGAGCGTCGATAACGTCTTCGTCTTCGCGCTCCTCTTCCGCTACTTCAAGGTGCCGCCGATCTACCAGCATCGCGTGTTGTTCTGGGGCATCCTCGGGGCGGTCGTCATGCGGGCGATCATGATTTTCGCGGGCATCGCGCTCCTCCAGCGCTTCCACTGGATCATCTACATCTTCGGGGCGATCCTGATCTTCAGCGGCATCAAGATGTGGCGCGCGGATGAGTCGCACATCGATCCCGGACACAATCCGCTGCTCCGATTCCTGCAAGGCCACCTCCCGATCTCGCCCGGCTACGAAGGGGCCCATTTCTTCACCCGCCACGCCGGTAAATTTGCCGTCACGCCGCTCTTCGTCGTCCTGATTTTCGTGGAATGGACGGACGTGGTTTTCGCGGTCGATTCCATTCCTGCGGTGCTGACGATCACGGACGACGCCTTCATCGTCTTCACCTCGAACATCATGGCCATCCTCGGCCTGCGTTCGCTTTACTTCGCCCTCGCGGGGATGATGGATCGCTTCCATCTGCTGCACTTCGGCCTCGCGGCTATTCTTGTCTTCGTCGGCACGAAGATGTGCATCGCCGAGTTTTACAAGGTGCCGACCCCGATCTCGCTCGCCTTCATCGCCACCGTCCTCGCGTTGTCCGTCGGCATCTCCATGTGGAGCACCCGCGGCCAGAAGCCCACGGTGCCGGAGATTTTGCGCGGCGAGGACGAGACCGCGCCCTAAGGAATCGGCGGAATTGAGTTGCCGGGGGCGGTGGGAGGAAACTGTTATCTTCTTCCTTCCGTAATCTTCACCATGTCGCCCCGGTTCCTTCCTTTCCTGCTTCGTTCGCTGCTCCTCCTCGTGCTGGTTGCGCCTGCCTGGGCGCAGGACGGGGAGGTGATCGAGATTAAAACCATCGCCGGCCTGCGCTACGATCCGCCGCGTTTCCTCGTCAAGCCCGGGGCGAAGGTGAAACTGGAGATCGAGAACGTGGACGACATGGCGCACAACTTCGTCCTCGCGGCACCGGGCACGCGGCTCGAGATCGTCAACGCCGCGATGACCATGCCGATCACGCCGGAGCAGACCTTCATCCCGCCGAGCGACAACGTCCTTCACTACACCCCGGTGCTCGTTCCTGGAACGACCGCGACGCTGGAGTTCACCGCGCCCACGCTGGAGGGCGTCTATCCTTACATCTGCACCTATCCCGGGCACGGCCTCGTCATGTATGGCGCGATGTATGTCACGAAGAAGGGCGAGGATGCGCTGCCGCCCATCGCGGACGACGAAAACCTGCCGGAGATCGTCCGCGACCAGGCCAAAAACCAGACGCTCCACGCCTTCTCCACCGCGCCGCCCTTCTGGTATCGCATCTTCATGCGCGATAGCGGCCCCGCATCCTTCGCGGTCGCGCTGCCGGGCGGACAGAACTACTGCTGGGACGCCGACGAATGCCGCCTGCGCTACGTCTGGCGCGGCGCGTTCCTCGATCCGCAACCGCACTGGCGCGGCAATGGCGACGCCTTCGCGGAGGTGAAGGGGACGATCTATTACCGGCCCGCCGCGTTCCCGCTGCGCTTTGGCGATGCCCGGAAAATTCCGAAGACGGTGCGCTTCCGCGGGTTCAACGTGGTCGATCAATACCCGGAATTTCGCTACGAGGTGGACGGCGTCGAGGTGCGGGAATTGATCAAGCCGGCGCACCACGGCGGAGTGGATATCTTCTACAAGATCAGCGGCGCGAAGAGCACTCTGTTTTATGTCGTCGAGCCGGGGGCGGGTGTGGAACCCGCTTCGACGGCCGGGAAGTTTGTCGCGGGCGTGTTGAAGATCCCCGCGAAGACCAAGGAGTTCCTCATCACCTTCGTGGAAATCCCGAATCGCGAACCGGTCGGCTATTGGTCGATGAACGACACGCTCGGCGAGAAGAAGCCGCTGCCGATCGACGGTGTGGAAGGGCGCGCGGTGATCTTCGATGGGAAGAAATCGCAGTTCGCCACGGGCGTGAAGACCGATGCGCTGAGCGAAGGGTCGACCTTCGCGCTGTGGGCCCAGCTTTCCAATCCGCCGACGCCGGAGCAGGTCTTCATCGGGGCCAAACTGGAGGCCGGTGAGTTTGCGCTCGGCGCGAATCTCGCGGGCGTGCCCGGCTACGGCGTGCGGGTGAAGAACGCCGATCAGGAGGCGCGGATCGTCGCCGCCGTCCCGCTCGAGGCGGACGCCAACTGGCATCATCTCGCGGCCACGCTCGACGCGAACGGCCTGCGCTTTTACCTCGACGGAAAACCCGCCGGGCTGGCGACCGCGGTGGCGCTCCCGAAGGATGCGGAGTTGTTTCTCGGCTCCAGCGGGAAGACGAATTTCGCCGGCGCGGTGCTCGATGAAGCGCGGATCTACGGTCGCGTGCTCGAGCCGAAGGACATCGCCGCCCTTTATGAAGCCGGCCGCGCCAAGGCCGCTCCCAAACCGCTCCCGAAAGAGACGCCGCCCAAATCCGCCAAGACTCCGGCGGCCAAGACCCCCGCGAAAAAGGCCCCATGAAACGTTTCCTCCTTCCGCTCCTGCTCGCGGTCCACGCGGCCTCGGCCTCCCCGGAGACGCCGAGCGCATATTACACCGTCGAAGACATCGCCACGCCGCCCGGCCTGTCCGCCGAAGTCGGCGGGCTCGCCTTCCGGCCCGACGGGCTGCTCGTCGCCTGCTTCCATCGCGGCGAGGTCTATACGTACAACCCGGAGACGAAGGAGTGGAAACTCTTCGCCCAAGGGCTGCACGACCCGCTCGGCCTGATCGCGCCGACGAATGACGAAGTGATCGTCATGCAGCGCCCCGAACTGACCCGCCTGCGCGACACCGACGCGGACGGCGTGGCCGACAGCTACGAGACGATCAGCGACGGCTTCGGCATGACCGGCAACTACCACGAGTTCGCCTTCGGCCCGCTCGCCGCGCCGGACGGCGGCTGGTTCGTCGCGCTCAATGTCGCCTCGAACGGCGCGGGCGTGCGGCACGAGATGCGCGGCGAATACCGCGAGCGCGGCCGCGAGGGCCGGATGTATGCCGCGGTGCCGTGGCGCGGCTGGGTGGTGAAGATCGCGCCGGACGGGAAAGTCACGCCCTGGGCGAGCGGCTTCCGCTCGCCGAACGGCCTCGGCTTCGACGCCGCCGGCCGCCTGTTCCTTCCTGACAACCAGGGCGACTGGCTCGGCACCAGCCCGCTGTATCACGTCGAGAAGGGCAAGTTCTACGGCCACCCGGCGAGCCTCGCGTGGAAGCCCGGTGAAAACCGTCCGCCGCTGAAGATCCCGATCGCCGAGCTCGACAAGTCCCGCACCCGCGCGGCCATCCTTTTCCCGCACAACTCCGTCGCCAACTCCCCGACGCAGCCGCTGGCCGACACCACGGAAGGCAAGTTCGGGCCGTTCGCCGGGCAGTTGCTGATCGGTGAGATGAACCGGGCGCGCCTCCTGCGCACGACCTTCGAAGAAGTGGGCGGACAGCTCCAGGGCATGGCCGTGCCGCTGCTCGATGACCACGGCCTGCGCAAGGGCAACAACCGCCTCGCCTTCGCGCCCGATGGCAGCCTCTGGGTCGGCCAGACCGATCACGGCTGGGCCGGCGATCGGGGCATCCAGCGCATCGCCTGGACGGGCAAGGTCCCGCTCGACGTGCAGGCGATGCACCTCACCAAGACGGGCTTCGACCTCACCTTCACCCGCCCGCTGGAGACGGCCACCGCGAGCCTCGCGGCGTCTTATCCGGCACAGCGTTATTACTACGAATACCACGCCGCCTACGGCTCGCCGCAGTTCGACCTCGTGAAGATCGAGCCCAAGACGGTCACCGTCTCCGAGGACCGCACCAAGGTCACGCTGGAGTTCGATCCGCTCGTCGCATGGCGCGTCTATCAGTTCGACCTCGCAGCGCTCAAGGCGGAGGACGGCGCGGCGATCGCCAATCCGCTGGTCGTCTATACGCTCAACCATCTGCTGGAGGGCGAGTCGGTGCTGCCGCCGCCCGGGCCGGGAGTCAGTGCGGAGCCGAGCAAGGTCGCCAAGACCGCGGAGAAAGCGCCCGCGGCCGAGGAGAAGAAGCCCGCCGCGCCCGCGCCCGCCGCCACCCCTGCGCCCGCGCCCGCGGCCACCCTGGTCGAGGTCGATCCGCCCGAGCCCCGGCCCGCCGCCCGCCGTTCGCCGCTCCCTGGCCGGAAGCCCTGACTCCAAGCTTGCCAGCCCGGCGCGGCTCCGCCAGATTCGCGATCCTTTTTTAACCCCACCCGCAGCTCTCCCAACTCTCCCACTCCCATGGCTCAAGCCAACGACCTCCGCAAAGGCATGTGCATCCGCTACAACAGCAACCCCGCGATCGTGCTCGAAGTGCAGCACCGCACCCCGGGCAACCTGCGCGCGTTTGTCCAGGCGATCATCCGCTACATCGGCACCGGCAAAAGCGCCGACGTCCGCTTCGGCTCCACCGATAAAGTCGAGACCGTGGAAGTGGAGCGCAAGGAACTCGAGTTCTCCTACAAGGATCAGGGCGGCTACAACTTCATGGACGCGACGTATGACGCGATCACCTTCGACGAGTCCTTCGTCGGCGAAGCCAAGGACTACCTGACCGAGAACCTGAAGGTCGAAGTCCTCTACGTCGAAGGCAAGGCGGCGAGCATCTCGCTGCCGTCCTCCGTCATCCTCACCGTCACCGAGAGCGCCGAGGGCGTGAAGGGCGACAGCGCGAACAACGTGCAGAAGCCCGCGACGCTCGAGACCGGCAAGGTCATCACCGTCCCGCTCTTCGTGAAGGAAGGCGAGAAGATCAAGGTCTCGACCGAGACCGGCGCCTACATGGGCCGGGCGTAAGGCATTTTCTTCCTCTTTCTCTTTCTCCTACTCGTAATCTTACTCTCCTTCGGCTCCGCAGCGTGCCGCGGGGAGTAAGAATAAGAGTAGGAGTAGGAGTAGGAGTAGGAGTAAGAATTGGAATTTCCGGGCGGCGGGGCCGCCCCGCGCCGTTTCACTTTGCCGTCGGGCCGCACCGCCTGCTAAACACCGCGTGCGCGTGAGCCCGAAAAAGAAACCCACCCAACGCAAACCCTCCCGGCGGCTCGCGCTCCGAAAAGGGATCCTCCCTGCGCCCCGCGTGATCCCGCGGCGCTGGCTCAATACCGTCATCGGCGTCTTCCTCCTGCCGATCGCCTATCTGCTCACCCAGACTTTCTTCGGCGCCTTCTCCCGGGCCACCGTCGAGCATGAGTTCTGGGCGACCGACGAGTTTTGGTTCTTCGGCCTCGGCTCCGCCCTCTGGACGCTCTGGTTCTTTGGCAGCATCTGGTCGATGGGGGAGCCGCGCCCGCTGCGCGCCTATGTCTTCGGGCATGAACTGACCCACGCCATCTGGGTCTGGCTGTGGGGCGGCCGGGTCAGCGCCTTCCAGGTCTCGCGCGACGGCGGCTACATCCTGACCGACACGCACAACTTCTGGATCGCGCTCGCCCCTTACTTCTACCCGCTCTACAGCCTCGTCCTGATCGTCCTCTACGGGGTGGTCAGCCTCTTCTACGATGTGGCGCACGTCGGGGACACGGTCATGTTCATGACCCCGCTGCAGTGGCTTTTCCTGCTCCTCGGCGGCTCGTGGGCCTTCCACCTCAGCTTCACCATCTGGATGATCCCCAAGGGCCAGAGCGACCTCAGCTACCACGGCAACTTTTTCTCCCTGGTCATCATCTACCTGATGAACGTCCTCGTCCTCGCGCTCTTCCTGATCGTCGCCGCGCCGGAGATCACCTTTGGCGGGTTCGGGCGGGACCTCTGGGTGAATGCCGAGGATTTCTCCGCGGCCGTGTGGGGTGGGGTGGAGACGCTGCTCGGCCGGCGGGCGAGCTAAAGGGCTGCAGTCGGCGGTCTGCAACGTTGCCGGGGGCTGTCTGCAGGGTTGCAGTCGGGCGTCTGCAAAAGTGTATTTCGCCGCCGACTTGGGTGTTTTTGGCGGAAACTGGCGCTTTTTGACAAATACCGGAGGTCTCGCTCAGGGGGTGCCGGTGGCGCTTACGTCGTAGCAAGTGAGGGTGTCGTGGTAGCGGAGGTAGAGCCGGCCATCGAGGATCACCGGGTGCGCCCAGGCGTCGCGCTTGGCTTCCGCCAACCGGAAGCGGCCATGCTGGTGGAACTGCTTTTCGCCGGCTTCCAGCAGGAGCATCCACCCGTCTTCGCAGAGCGCATAGAGGCGTCCGTCGGCGAGCAGGGGAGCACCTTTGACGTAGTCGGAGGTCTCGTAAAGGACGGCGCCGGTGCGGGTGTCGAGCGCGGCCCAGCCTTTGCGCGCGCCGTAGTGGGAGCCGATGAGCTTGTCGCCGACTTGGACGACGCAGCCCTGGAGGGTATCGAGCGAGGTCTTCCAGCCGTCCCGCGCGCCGAAGGGTTGGCCGGGGGCGGCGGGCGCGGTGAGGTGAAAGAGCTGGCCACCGCGGCCGTGCGGGGCGGTCATGAAGATGGCTTCGCCGAGGAGGGCGGGGACCATGGAGATGACGGAGTAGGTGGTGGGGAAGGGGCGGGTCCACTGGATCGCGCCGTCGGCCGCATCGAGGCAGTAGAGATGGCGGGAGGAGCAGCCGAGGAGGAGGCGGCGGGTGCCGTGCTCGACGAGGATGGGGGAGACGTAGCTGGGGCCTTCGGCGGGGTTTTCACCGGCGGGGACGGGGAGCGGCGGGCTGGCCCAGAGGCGCTGGCCGGTGAGCCGATCGAAGGCGACGACGAGGGCGGAGGCGCTGCCGACGGTGACATAGACGGCGCGATCATCGACGAGGACGTTTTCGCTGATGCCCCAGGTGATGTTTTTCCCGCCCTCGGTGAGGAGGACATCCACGCCCCAGCGCTCCTGCCCGGTGGCGGCATCGAAGCAGCCGAGGCGGCCGTGGGCATTCAGCAGGTAGAGGAATCCGCCGCGGGCGGTGAGGGTGGTGCGGGCGCCGGGATAGGGGTCGCGCCAGGCGAGGCCGTGGCTGGCCTGCCAGAGGGGCCGCCCGGCGAGGTCGAGGGTGCGGATGCGCAGCTCGCCCTCGGCATCGCCGGTGAGGTGGATGCGGCCATCGACGATGATCGGGGAGGAGTAACCGCGGCCGAGACCCTCGGTCTTCCAAAGGACGCGGGGCCCTTCCGCCGGCCACGCCGGGAGGAGGCCGCGCTCGGTGGAGACGCCGTCGCGCCGGGGCCCGCGGAATTGCGGCCAGCCGGGCTCCGGGGAGGGGACGATGCGCGCGGTGGGCGGGGTGGGGACGGGGCTGGCGAGGGCCGGGCCGAGGAGGAGGAGCGCGAGGCAGGGCCGCGCGAAGCGGGCGAAGACGAGGCGGGGGAAGCTCATGACGCCGGGACTTTAGCGGGCATTGCGGCGGGGTAAAGTCGCGGCTACTGGGTGCGCTGGTATTCTTCGAGAGCGCCGGGGAGGAGGCGCTTCAGGTTCTCGATGCGGGTCGTGTCGCTGGGGTGGGTGGACATGAATTCGGGGGGCTTATTGCCGCTCTTGGCGGTGGCTTCGCCCATGCGCTTCCAGAATTCGACCGATTCCCGGGGATCGTAGCCCGCCCGGGCCATGTAACGCAGGCCGACGGCGTCGGCTTCACTCTCGTGGTCGCGGCTAAAGGGAAGGAGCAGGCCGTATTGCGCCCCGGCACCGAGGGCCCCCATGACGGCGCGCTGCTGCTCGTAGCTCATGTCGCCGACGGAGACCTGGACGCCGGTCATGAAGGTCTGGGTGGCCTTCTGGGTGAGGAGGCGTTCGCTGCCGTGGCGCAGGGTGGCGTGGGCCATTTCGTGGCCCATGACGACGGCCAGGCCGGTCTCGGTCTTGGCCACGGGAAGGATGCCGGTGTAAACGACGATCTTGCCGCCGGGCAGGCAGAAGGCATTGACCTGCGGGCTCTTGACCAGCGAGACGCTCCACTCGAAGCCCTGCGCGGTGTCGCCGGTGGCGGCGGCGAGGCGCTGGGCGACGCGTTTGACGAGCTCGTATTCGGGGCCGGAGGTGACGCTCTGCACTTCGCTGAGGACCTGCTGGTAGCTCTGCAGACCGAGGGCTTTCTCCTGCTCGGAGCTGAGGGCATATCGGGCGGTGCGCCCGGCTTCATTGGTCACTTTCTCGGCGGAGAAGAACTGATAAAAGACGATGAGACCGGCGATGGCGATGGGGACGATGCGGAAGAGGAGGCGGCGGGAGTTCATGGAGGAGGGCGGGGACCGGTCGGGATGGGAAATGACGGGAGGAGATATTTGCCGGGTGGCGCGTATTGTCCCGCGATTTCTTTTGACGATACCAGGGGTCACCCCTAATTAAGTGACCGCTTTCTGACCAGCGAAGCGCCCCAATAAAAGCGGGAAGAACGATTATCCCGCGGCGCGCGTGGTGCTATAGACGGCACTCCCTCAACCAACTTTACGACTTACGACGAGGTTATTTTTGAATGTTTAATGGATTATTTGGGCTTCTCTCCAATGACATCGGGATCGATCTAGGCACGGCGAACACGCTGGTTTACGTCAAGGATCACGGCATCGTGCTGCGTGAGCCTTCGGTGGTCGCGGTGCAGGTCGGGACGAGCCACGTGCTGGCGGTCGGCGACGAGGCCAAACGGATGCTCGGCCGCACGCCCGGCAATATCGTGGCCATCCGGCCGCTCAAGGACGGCGTGATCGCCGACTTCGAGATCACCGAGGCGATGCTCCGGCATTTCATCCACAAGGTGCATCCGCGCCGGGCGTTCTTTAAGCCGCGTCCGCGGGTGGTCATCGCGGTGCCGTCGGGCATCACGGAAGTGGAGAAGCGGGCAGTCAAGGAATCCGCGCTCCGGGCTGGGGCGCGCGAAGTGCATCTCATCGAAGAGCCGATGGCGGCGGCGATCGGCTGCGGCCTGCCAGTGCAGGACGCCGCGGGCAACATGATCATCGACATCGGCGGCGGCACGACGGAAGTGGCGCTGATTTCGCTCTCGGGCATCGTCTTCTGCCGCAGCGTGCGGGTGGCGGGCGATGAGTTGGATGAGGCGATCATCCAGTACATGAAGCGGGCGTATAACCTGATGATCGGCGAGCGCACCGCGGAGGACATCAAGATCAAGATCGGCAGCGCGTATCCCATCGAGAAGGAGACGACGATGGAAGTGAAGGGACGCGATCTCGTGGCCGGCCTGCCCAAGACTTTAACCATTACCTCGCAGGAAGTGCGCGAGGCGTTGCTCGAACCCATCTCGACGATCGTCGATTCGGTGCGGGTGACCCTCGAACGCTGCCCGCCCGAACTTTCCGCCGACCTTGTTGACCGTGGGCTTGTGCTCGCGGGCGGCGGCGCGCTTTTGCGCGGCTTAGATCGTTTGCTCACCGAAGAAACAGGACTCCCCGTGCATGTCGCGGAGGATCCGCTCAGCGCCGTGGCCGAAGGAACCGGCCGCGCGCTCAGCGAAATCAAATTCCTGCGTCAGGTGGCGACGAGCGACAGCCGCTGGCACTGACCCCCGCGGGCATGACCGCTCTCGTTAACCGTTCATTTTTACGGAATTCGGTCCGGCTTTGTGCCGCGACCACCTTCCCCCTGCACGCATGAGCCGGCGCATCATCGTCCCATCGGTGCTCGTTTTTGTCGCGATCACCGCGCTGATCCTCTTCCTGAGTCCGCACAATATGCGGCGGGTGCAGGCCGGCTTTCTCGGCATGATCTCGCCCTTCCTGAAGACGGGTTCGACGATGGAGAAGAAGTATCGCGACTTTCGCGAGGGGCTGAAGACGATCGAGCAACTGGAGTCCGAAAATAAACGGCTGATGCTCGCCAACCAGGAAATGAGCGCGACGAACCAGACCTTGCGCGGCCTCGAGGCGGAGAACAACCGGCTGCGCAGCGCGCTGGACTATCGTGAGCGCGCGGTCTTCAAGCTGATGCCCGCGCGGATCGTCGCCCGGGACTCCTCGACTTGGTACAACAAGGTCGTCATCGATCGTGGCAGCAAGGATGGGATCAAGGACGATCAGCCGGTGCTGACGGATCTCGGCCTCGTCGGCAAGACCTCGGTGGTCACGGAGAATTCTGCCACGGTGGTGCTGGTCTCCGACGAGACCTGCCGGGTGGCCGCGAAGGTCGAAGGCACGCAGGAGCAGGGGATCATCAAGGGTGAGCGATCCTCGAGCGGGTCTTCCCCAAGCATCTCGCTCAATTTCCTTTCCAAGGAGGCTAAGATCCAGTCCGGCGCGAACATCTACACCTCCGGCGTCGGCGGGGTCTTCCCGTCGGGGGTACTCGTCGGGCAGGTCAAGGAGTTCAAGATGCGGGAACTCGACGGTCACGCGACGGTCGTCCCGGCGGTCGATCTGACGACCCTGGAAGACGTGTTCATTGTCGTAGGAGAGAGCAAGTGATCTTCTTCGTGCTGCTTTTGATCGGGATGTTCGTGGCGCTGGTCGCGCAGCATTTCATCGATCCGCTGCCGGTCATTGGCTCGCGGGTGTTGCTCATGCCGATCATCATGTTTTACGGCTCGCTGGCCCTGCCGGTGCCGGGGATGCTGGCGCTCGCTTTCTGTGGCGGGCTGATGTGGGATGCCTTGCACTCGAACATCGCCTTCATCTGGGACGCCCAGCATGCGCAGGTGGTGGAGGCAAATGTTGAAATCGCGCTCGGCTGGTCGATTGTCCTCTACGCGGCGCTCGGGGCGCTGATGGGCGGATTCCGGCCTCTCTTTCAACGGGGGCGTTGGGAAATCCATTGCCTGCTCAGCGGCGTCTGCACCGCGATCATCGTCCTTGCCGAATACCTCATGATCACCTTTCGCCGCGAACCCGTCGTTTTCCTTTTCGATAAGGAGATCTGGTGGCGCATCGGCGGAGCCGGCCTCGTCGCAGTGCTCCTCTCGCCGTTCTTTTTCTTCGCGCTGAACTATCTCGCCTTTCTGGTCGGCTTCGACCCGCAACCGGAGAGGAACGCCCGCCGTTCTCGTTAAATATGGCCAGCTCATTTTCCCGCCGCCCCAGCGCCGAATGGCGTGTCCTGTTCCTCGCCTTTGCCATGATCTGCGGCATGGGCATCCTCGTCGCGAAGCTCTGGTGGGAGCAAGTGGCGCGGGGTGAAATGTGGACCAAGAAGATCGCCAACCGATCCGAAGTCACGGTGCGCATCCCGTCGGTCCGGGGGGAGATTCGGGACCGCAACGGCATCACCCTCGTCGCCAACCGGGCCAGCTACGAAGTCGATTTTTATCTGCCCGACATGGTCCGCGGCTACCGCGACCAGATGGGTTCGGTGCCGGTGAACGAATATCTGGCCACCGTCCGGCAGATGAAGAAAAAGATGAAGGAGCCGGACATCGTCCAAATCGTCAACGAGAGCGTGCAGCCGCGCCTCGAGCATTTGAAGCTCCGGCAGGATTACAATTCCGAGCGTCTGCAGAAGCATTTCCGCAACGACACGCTCGTGCCGTTCACCTACCAGGAAGAGCTCGACTTCGCGACGATCGCGCGCTTTTCCGAACACGACGTCGGCCTGCCCGGCGTGGAGATTTCCGTCAAACCCGTGCGCCAGTACGTCTATGGCGCGCTGGGTGCCCATCTGCTCGGCTATGTCGGCGCGCCGGTGAATATCGACGCCCTGCCGGACGTGAAAAACTTCACGTTTTATTCGCCCGACGTGGAGGGCAAATCGCAGATCGAACTCGCCTACGACAAATGGATTCGCGGCACCCCGGGCGTCCGGGTCATGACCCGCAACGTCAAGGGCATCATCGAGGGTGAGCTGCGCCGCGACCCGCCCAAGCAGGGCAACAACGTCTATCTGACTATCGACGCTCGCATCCAATACATCACCGAGCGGGCGCTCCGCGCGGTCGGCCGCGGCGCGGCGGTCGTCATCAATCCCAAAAATGGCGACATCCTCGCCATGGCGACGGTGCCGTCCTACGACCCGAACACCTTCATCCCGAGCGTCTCGATCGACGCCTGGAAAGTGCTGACGGACGACGAAACCGACCCGCTGACCAATCGCGCGATTCAGAGTTACGCGCCGGGCTCGACTTACAAAGTGCCCATCGCCCTCGCGGGTCTGCGCGCCGGCATTCCCGCGTCCCGCACCTTCAACTGTTCCGGCGGCGTGACCTACGGCAGCAAATACATGAAATGCTGGATCGCCGCGAAAGGCGGTTCGCACGGCAACCTCGCGCTCGCCGACGCGCTCAAGCAGTCGTGCAACGCCTTCTTCTACCAATATGGCAACGCCGCCGGCATCGATAACATTGTCGCGGTCGGTGAGCAGCTCGGGCTCGGAAAAAAATCCGGCATCCCACTCACCGGAGAGAGCCCGGGCATTCTGCCCAGTCCGAACTGGCTGAAGATGATCAGCCCCACGGTGCGCTGGTCGCAGGGCTACACGGCCAATACTTCCATTGGCCAGGGCTTCGTCCTCGCCTCGCCTCTGCAGATGGCCATGGTCACGGCGACGGTTGCCAACCGCGGCATTTCCTATCAGCCGCGGCTCGTGCTGCGGGTCACCGATCAGCAAGGCAACGACGTCGTCGATCCGGAAACGGGCAAGCTCGTTGCGCCGCCCGAACCCGTGGTGCGCGCCGACCTGCGGGCGGGTGGCGTCACTCCCGAGCAAATCGAACAGGTCCGGCGCGGCATGTGGAAGGTCGTCGAGGAAGCCGGCGGAACCGGCAAACGCGCGCAGATCAAAGGCATCGAAGTCGCGGGCAAGACCGGCACCGCGCAATTCTGGCGGGGCACGAAGCAAGACAACCACACTTGGTTCATCACCTTCGCGCCGTACGATGATCCGCAATATGCGGTCTGCGTGATGGTCCAGGGCGCGAAGTCGGGGGGCGGCGTTTCTGCGCCGATCGCGCAGAAAATCATGGAGGAAAGTTTTGCTCTCGAAAAAGGCTATGACCCCGGGCTGGTCAAACTCGAACCCGCGAAGGGCAGCTTTGCCCAGATCGAGGCTGTGGATTACAAAAAGGAATCGCAGGTGGCGGCAATCTCGGACGACCGCGAAACGGCCGACCACGTGGAAGCCCCGATCAAACCCAAGGATCAGAAACAGATCAGCGCCCGGCCCGATATTCGGGCCGCCGCGGATGCCCGCGGCAGGATGCGCGGGGGCCGCACCACCGCGCAACCCTCCGAAAAACGCAATTTCCTCCAACGCCTTTTCGGTGGGAAACCGAACTCGCCGCCGTCCCGGCCGGCGAGTCCCCAGAGGCGCTGACCTCCCCGTGCTCAACAAGCTTTACCCCAAACTCCTTTCCATGACCGAACGCGTCAAACGATTGATCGGCCTGGCTCCGCGCCAGACCGGCAACAAGCTCATCATCAACGCCGAAAAACTCGAACGCCGCGTCGCCCTCCTCGAAGGCGGCGTGCTCGAGGAATATTCGATCGAACGCGAAACCGATCGCAACATCGTCGGCAGCATTTTTAAAGGCCGCGTACGCAATATCGAGCACGGCCTCAAGGCGATGTTCGTGGACATCGGCTTCGAAAAAAATGCCTTCCTCCATTTCTGGGACGCATTGCCGGCGGCGTTGGACAGCGGCGTCGAACAGGTCGAGCGGGCGGGCGGCGGCGGCGGCAAAAAGGAAAATAAACGCATTACCGCGGCGGACATTCCGAAGATTTATCCGGTCGGCTCCGAAGTGCTCGTGCAGGTCACCAAAGGCCCGATCAGCACCAAAGGCCCGCGGATCACGACGAATCTTTCGCTCGCCGGACGGTTCCTCGTGCTCATGCCGTATTCCGAGCAGAGCGGCATTTCCCGGAAAATCGAAAGCCCCAAGGAGCGCGATCGCCTCCGCAAGATCCTCAAGGAATTGGCCGTGCCGGAAGGCATCGGCGTCATCGTCCGGACGGTCGGCGAAGGCCAGAAAGCGCGCTACTTTGTCCGCGATCTTGCTTACCTGCTCGAGCAATGGAAGGCGATCGAGGACGCGATGAAAACCAAACCCGCGCCGGCTTGCGTCTTCGCCGAACCCGACCTCATCGAGCGCACCGTCCGCGACTTCCTGACCGACGAAATCGACGAAGTCATCTGCGACGACGAGGTTGCCGTGAAACGGATGATCGAAATCGTCAGCCAGATTTCCCGGCGTTCGGCCAGCCGCATCCGGCATTATCAGGACACGACGCCGATCTTCGAGCGGTACAACGTTCAGAAGCAGATCGACGACGCTTTCCACCGCCAGGTCTGGCTGCCTTGCGGCGGTTATATCGTGATCGACGAAACCGAGGCGCTCATCGCCATCGACGTCAACACCGGCCGGAACAAGGGCGGTGCCAACGCGGACAAGACGATCCTGCAGACGAACGTCGAAGCGGCCGACGAAATGGCCCGCCAGATGCGCCTGCGCAATATCGGTGGCCTGATCATTGGTGACTTCATCGACATGAAATCGCGGAAAGATCAGCAGATGGTTTATCAGCGGATGAAGGATCGGTTGAAGCGGGACAAATCCAAGACCCACGTCCTGCCGATCTCGCCGCTCGGGCTCATGGAAATGACCCGGCAGCGCGCCGCCGAAAGCATCAGCGGCGCCGTCTTCGAGCCCTGCCCGTACTGCGGCGGCCGCGGCAAGGTGAAGAGCGCCATGACGATGAGCGTCGAACTCCAGCGTTCGCTTCACCAGGTCATGCGCAAGTATTTGGATACGATCCACGAGATCAAAATCATCGTCCACCCGCACGTCCTGAACCGCCTGCGGACCGAGGACGAAGAACTGCTCGTCGAGATCGAGCGCCGTTACGCCGGCCGCCTTACCTTCCGCGCCGACCCGACGCTGCATCACGAAAAGTTCACCATCACCGACGCCAACACGGGTGCGGAATTGAAGGCGTAACGCGGCGATCCGGTCCTGGCCGGACGAATGATTGGGATGGTGGTGCGATCGTCACCGTCCCGGCTTTTTCCTGCGCAATTGTCACGGCGCGTGTTACATGAATGTCACATCGCGCCCCTTGCCGGAGGGCGCGCCGTTTTTACACTCCGCGCCATCCATGAGCAACAAAGCCGCGAACAAACGCATCCTCGTTGCCGACGATGAGCCCGACGTGCTGCACCTCGTTTCGTCCAATTTGAAAAATGCCGGTTACAACGTGCTCAAGGCCGAGGACGGCCTCAGCGCGCTGAATCAGGCGCGTGAAACACAACCGTCACTCATCGTGCTCGATCTCATGCTGCCCGAGATGTCCGGTTTGGAAGTCTGCAAGGTCTTGAAGAAAGAGTCCGCGACGAGCCTCATTCCGATCATCATGCTCACGGCCAAAGCCGAGGAAGTGGATCGGATCGTCGGCCTCGAACTCGGCGCCGACGATTACATGACCAAACCGTTCTCGCCCCGCGAACTGGTCCTGCGGGTCAAGTCAGTCCTGCGCCGCTCCGCCGCGTCGGCCGAGATCACCGACCATCTCACCCTCGGCGACATTCGCATCGACCGCGTGCGTTACGAGATCACCGTGGCCGGCCAGTCGATCGACTTTACCGCGACCGAATTCAAACTCCTCGCCCTGCTCATCGAACGCCGCGGCCGCGTGCAGAGCCGCGACACTTTGCTCAACGACGTCTGGGGTTACGAAAGCGTGATCGACACCCGGACGGTCGATACCCACATCCGGCGGCTGCGGGAAAAACTCGGGAATTCTGCGGACTGCATCGAGACGATCCGCGGCTTTGGTTACCGCGTCGCGGAGACGGTTCGTTAAGCTGACGATGGACGCACTCTTCGGTTGGGTGGCGGCGATTGTCATCGCCGGCGCGTGGTGGTGGATGGCGCGGCGGCAAACCCATGATTGGGCCCATCTCGTGCGGCTGCTGGAGCAACTCAGCGAAGGCCGCCCGCCCGAGGGTTTTGTCTTCCGCCACGGCGGACGTTTTGCGCAGCTCACCCATTCGCTCGAAAAGCTGGCCGGCGAACAGGAGCGGCTGCGGCAGCAAATCAACCAGGACGCCTTCAACCTCCGCACCATCCTCGCCAGCATGGAGGAAGGCGTGATGGTCGTGGACGGGCAGCATTTGCTGCGGCTCATCAACCCCTCCTTCCTGCACCTCTTCGACCTGAAAACCGACCCGTGCGGCCAGACCGTCCTGCGCACGCTGCGCGAGTCCGCTTTCGAGGAAATGGTCACGGCCGCTCTCCGCACCGGCGAAGCGCAGGCCGGGGAAGTGACGATGAGCGGAGCCAAGCCGCCCCGTCATTTCGCCGTCCACGCCGTGCCGATGCGCGCGCAGGCCGGCGAGCCGGGCGTGGTCACGATCGTGCGCGACATTTCGCGGCTGAAGCAGCTTGAGGAAGTACGTCGCGAATTCGTGGCCAACGTCTCCCACGAACTGCGCACGCCGCTCTCCATCTTTCAGGGTTACCTCGAAAATCTCACTGACGACCCCACGATGCCGCGCAAGGCTCAGGCGGAAATCTTCGAGATCCTGCGCAAACACTCGCAGCGCTTGAACGCGCTCCTTGAGGATCTGCTAACCCTCGCGCGGCTCGAAGCGCGCCACGAAAAAATCGATCCCAAGGCCCTGCAACTCGGCGACGTCATCCGGGCGGTCACCGGAGATTGGGCGGCCAAGATGCGGCAGAAAAAGCTGACGCTGGTCATCGAAGCCGAGCCGGATCTGCCGCGGGTGCTCGCCGACCGCCTGCGCATCGAACAGGTCTTGCATAATCTCCTCGAAAACGCCGTCAAATACACCGAGGTCGAAGGCCGGATCACCCTCCGCGCCACCGCGGAGACCGACACCATCCTGCTCCGCGTAGAGGACACCGGCACCGGCATCCCGCCCGCCGATCTGCCGCACATCTTCGAGCGCTTCTATCGCGCGGATAAAGCGCGCACCCGCGAACAAGGCGGCACCGGCCTCGGGCTGTCGATCGTCAAGCACATCGTCCACCTCCACGGCGGAACGGTTTCCGCCACGAGCAAATACGGCAAAGGCACCGCGATCCTCCTGCGCCTTCCGCGCGCCACCGGCGAATAGGTCCGTCGCCCGCGGAGACCCAGCGTTTCGTTCGCTGCTAGGCCGGTCGAAGCCCGTCCGGGCGGCCTTCCCCCGCCAGATAGCGGGCGGTATTGGCGAGGCCGATGTGCGAGAAGGCTTGCGGGAAATTGCCGAGCAGCCGACCGCTGCGCGGATCGTACTGTTCGGCAAGCAGGCCGAGATCGTTGCGGATGGCGAGCAACCGCTCGAAGAGCGCGCGTGCTTCCTCCCCGCGGCCGGCGAGCGCGTAATTATCCACCAGCCAGAAGGTGCAGAGCAGAAACGTGCCTTCGCCGGGCGGCAGGCCATCGACATAGGACTCGCTGCGATAGCGCAGCACGAAACCGTCGATCAGCAGTTCACGCTCGATCGCCGCCACGGTGCCGCGCACGCGCTCGTCGTCCGCCGGCAGGAAGCCCACGAGCGGCACCAGGAGCAGGCTCGCGTCGAGATCCTCGCCGTCATAGACCTGCACGAACGCACCCTTCTTTCGACTGAACCCGCGCTCGCAGATTTCCTGCCGCAGCGCGTCGCGGTGCGTGCGCCAGCGTTCGACGGGCCCCTCGCAGCCGCACCCCTCGACGGCTTTCACCGCCCGATCGAAAGCGACCCACGCCATGAGTTTCGAGTGCGTGAAATGGCGGCGCGGGCCGCGCACTTCCCAGATGCCTTCGTCCGGTTCGCGCCAGGCGGTTTCGAGAAATCTCATGACCGCGAGTTGCAACCTCCAACCGTCGGTTCCGGAGGCGATCCCGGCCTCACGCGCTTGGTGAAGCGAGTCCATCAACTCGCCGTAGATATCGAGCTGAAACTGGCTGAATGCCGCGTTGCCAACTCGCACCGGTTTTGAACCCTCGTAGCCGGGCAGCCACGGCAGTTCGTATTCCTCGAGCCGGCGCTCACCTTGCACGCCATACATCAGCTGCATTTTGGCCGGTTCGCCCGCCACCGCGCGCAGCAGCCAATCGCGCCACGCACAGGCCTCCGCGGTGTGTCCATGGCGCATCAGCACCTGCAGGGTGAAGGCCGAGTCGCGCAGCCAGCAGAAGCGGTAATCCCAATTGCGCACGCCGCCCGGATGCTCCGGGAGCGAGGTCGTGGGCGCGGCGACGATGCCGCCGGTCGGCGCGTAGGTCAGCGCCTTGAGCGTGATCAGTGAACGTTCGATCGCCTCGCTCCATTCGCCCTCGCATTTCGACCGCGCACTCCAGTCGCACCACCACTGCTCGGTCTGCGCGATATGCCGCGGCACATCATGGCACCGCTCCGGCGGCTCGTGCGAAGGATGCCAGAGCAGCTCAAAAGGGATTTCCTGACCTTCCGCGATCTCGAACTCGGCGACCGTGGTCAGCCCCTCGCCGTGCGTCTCGACCCCGGACCAAAAGCTCAGCGCATCCGGGCCGGCGACCACTTCGAGCCGCTCACCGGCGCGGCGGACCCAGGGGACGATCGAGCCGTAGTCGAAGCGAATGACGAGCTGCATTTTCATCCGCACGCGACCGCGCAACCCCTGCACGAGGCGCACCACATCCGCATCGCCATTCCGTGGCGGCATGCAGTCGATCAAGCGCACGCAACCGCCCGCGGTTTCAAACTCGGTTTCCAAGACCAGCGTGCTTTTCCGGTAGCGGCGCCGGATGGCGATGATCGGCTCCACGGGCGCGATCTTCCAGAAGCCGTGCTCTTCGGTGCCGAGGAGTGCGGCGAAGCAGGCACCAGAATCGAAGCGCGGCAGGCACAGCCAGTCGATCGAGCCGTTGCGCCCGACGAGGGCGACGGTCTGGGTGTCGCCGATGATGCCGTAGTCTTCGATATTCATGCGTGGGTGGCCCGCGCCGCCGGGCGCGCGACGCGGGCATCAGAGCCGTTCCGGGAGAGTGGCGCAAACGCTGATTGCGCCCGGAATCGCCTCGCGGTCAGCGCAAGTCGGAGCCGGACGATTGACGGAAGCGGGAGCGTTTGCTCCGGGCGGCGAAGTTGAAAAGTGCCCCGTTCTTCGGAAAGTCGGCAAGATTTCCCGGTTCAGGAGGTTACATTGCCACAATGAACGTTCTCCCCGTCCTGCTTATCGCTGCCGCCTTGGCTGGGACCAGCGCATCGGCCGCTCTGCCGGCCGCCGCGACGCACCCCGTTGATTTCGCGAAAGAGATCCAGCCGCTCCTTGAGGCGGCGTGCGTGAAGTGCCATGCGAAGGGCAAGGACAAGGGCGGCTTTTCGCTGGAGACGCGCGAGGAGTTTCTCAAGGGCGGCGACACGGATGCCGGCGCGGTGGTTGGGAAAAGCGCGGAGAGTTACGTGGTCGAACTCGTCGCGGGCCTCGAACCGGACAGCATCATGCCGAAGAAAGGAACGCGCTGGACGCCCGAGCAGGTCGGGCTGCTCCGGGCCTGGATCGATCAAGGAGCGAACTGGCCCGCTGGAACCACCTTTGCCAAACCACCGGCCGAAAATCTTTCGCCCCGCGCGGTTGCGCTCGCCGACCGCCCGAGTGTGCATCCGATCGACAACCTGCTTTCCGGCTACTTCGCGGAGCACGGGCTGGGCTTTCCGAATTCCGTCGAGGACCGCGTCTTCGCCCGCCGCGTTTTTCTCGACCTCATCGGCCTCCTTCCGACGCCTTCGCAGCTCGACGCTTTCATCCAAAACCCTGCGCCGGATAAACGCACCCAACTCGTCCGCTCGCTGCTCGGCGACCAGCGCAGCTACGCCGATCACTGGCTGACCTTTTGGAACGATCTGCTGCGCAACGATTACAAAGGCGTCGGTTTCATCGATGGCGGTCGCAAGCAAATCAGCGGCTGGCTCTATCAGGCGCTGATCGAAAATAAGCCCTACGACCGCTTCGTCGCGGAACTCGTCAATCCGTCGAAAGCCAGCGAAGGATTTTCGCGCGGCATCATCTGGCGGGGCAATGTCAACGCCTCAATGCTGCCGCCGATGCAGGCCGCGCAAAACGTCTCGCAGGTCTTCCTCGGGGTGAACCTCAAGTGCGCGAGCTGTCACGACAGCTTCGTCAACGATTGGTCGCTCGCCGACGCGTACGGGCTCGCCGCGATTTATGCGGAGGAACCACTGGAATTGATTCATTGCGACAAACCCACGGGCAAAAAATCTGCGCCGCGTTTCATCTATCCCGAGGTTGGCGCGCTCGATCCCGCGCTACCGAAAGCCGAGCGGCTGCAGCGCCTCGCGGAGATCATCACCGGGCCGAAAAACGGCCGGCTCTCGCGGACGATCGTCAATCGTCTGTGGGCGCGCCTGATGGGCCGCGGGCTGGTCGAGCCGCTCGACGACATGGAGCAGCGCGCCTGGCATCGCGATCTGCTCGATTGGCTGGCCGAGGATTTCGTGGCCAACGGTTACGACCTGAAGCGGACGCTGGAGATCATCGCCACGTCGCGCGCCTATCAGCTCCCGACCGTCGAGTCGCCGGGTGAAAAAGAAGCGTTCGTCTTTCGCGGACCGCTCACGCGGCGGCTGACCGCGGAACAGTTCAGCGACGCGCTGAGCGCGTTGAGCGGCGACTGGAACCGACTGCCGGCTTCCCTGGAATTTGATTTCGGCGCCAGCGGTCTGGTCGGTGGATTGCAGATGCCGCAATGGATCTGGACGAATGAACCTGTCGAACTCAGCGGGCAACGGACTGCCGCGCGCGCGGCCAACGCCTCGCTCGCCGAGGCGATGAAGCAACTCACCGCCGCCCAGAAAAAGGCCGGGTCAGCGGCCGGGCAGGTCGGCCCGGCTTTGGAAGAAGCCCGCAAGATGACCGACCAGGCGACCGCTGCGCTGACGGCTGCGCAACAGCATCTCCGCGACGCCACCCAACCGCGTCCCGCCGCGCCGGGCGGCACCGTGGTGCCCGCGGGTGAGCGGCATCGCGTGATCTTTCGCAAATCCTTCACGCTGCCGGCGGTGCCGACCGAGGCCTACGCCGCGATCCTCGTCAGCCAAAGCTGGGTGGTGCAGGTGAATGGCAGCGAAGCCAAACCGATTCAACGTGACGGCTTCCGCAATGGCCGCATCGCGCTTTTGAATCTTCAACCGCTGCTCCAAGCCGGGGAAAACGTCATCGCCCTCAGCATTTCCAGCCACACCGAGAAGCAGATGAATGATGTCGAGGCGGCGAAATTCCCCGCTTCGGCGACGCACCTCAATCAGCGCAGCGGCCTCGCCTTTTACGCGCGCCTCGCCTGGCCGGATCGCGATCCGCTCCAGATCACCACCGACGATGCGTGGCGGGTGCAGCGCAATCCTGTGGGGCGCTGGGGCGCGGCGGGCCTTCCTGATGCCGACTGGGCGCGGGCCGAACTGCTCCCCGCGGGCGTGACGCCGGTGGATGAAGGTCCTTCGCTCCAGCCGATCGCGCGCCGGGACTTCGCAAGTCTGCCCGTCGAACTCGGCCCGCAGCTCCGCCCGGTGGTCAGCACCGTGGCGCAGGTCGGAAAAATCCGCGCCGCCTTGCTCGCGGCGGATCCGCTGCAGGTCGCGCTCGATCGCCCGAACCGCGAGATCGTCACGCCGGTGCGCGCGAACACCGCAACGACTCTCCAGGCGCTGGAATTGACCAACGGCCTCACGCTCGACGCGCGACTGCAAAAAGCGGCCGCGACGCTGGCGCCGGAGGCGGCGGCGGCACCGGACGCGTGGCTCCGCAAAGTCTATCGCCACGCGCTGTCACGCCCGCCAACTCCTGTGGAGATCAACATCGCCACGGAAATCCTCGGCCAGTCGGTCGCCCCGGAAGGCGTGGCCGATTTCCTCTGGATCCTCGTCAATCACCCCGAGTTTCAACTCCTCAACTGACATGCCGTTTCGCCCCCACTCCCGCCGCGATTTTCTCAAGACCGCCTCCGCCGCCACGCTCGCCGCGCTGGCTTCCGGCGCACCCCGCCTCTTTGCGGAGGAGGAGGAAAAGATCGCGCCCACCGCGGACACGGTGATCGTGCTGTGGATGGCTGGCGGCATGGCGCACACCGAAACCTTCGATCCGAAACGCTACGCGCCGTTTGAAAAAGGCATGGACCCGAAGGGCGTGCTTTCGACTTTCCCGAGCATTCCGACCGCGGTCGATGGCGTCCGTTTTTCCGCAGGGCTCGAGCAGATGGCCAGCGTCATGGATCGCGGCACGCTCATTCGCACGGCCGTCGCGGAGGATCTCGGCTTCATCCTGCACTCGCGGCATCAGTTTCATTGGCACACCGGTTACGTGCCGCCGCAGTCGGTCGCGGCGCCGCATCTCGGCGCGTTCGTGGCCAAGGCGCTCGGGCCGCGCGATCCGGCGGTGCCAGCATTCATCAATATCGGCCAGCGCTTCGACCTCGGCGAAGCGGAGGAACTGAAGGCGTTCACGACCGCGGGTTTCCTCGGCAGTGAACATGGCCCGTTCAACATCCCATTCCCGCACGATGCGGCCCGCGCGGTGCAGCCGCCGTCTGGAATGACGCCCGGGCGCTTTCAGAATCGGGACAAGTTTTACCGCCAACTGCTCGAAGCCAGCCCGATCGGCCAAACCGGCAGCGCCTATCAACGCGAGTCGTTTCTGCGCTCGATGGACAACGCGCATCGGCTGCTCAGTTCGCCGGCGGCCAAGGCCTTCGACCTTTCGCTCGAACCGGCGGAAAGCATGGCGAAATATGTTCCGGCCGGCTTCGATCCCGGCAAAATCACCTCCGCGAAACAAAACCGCGACGGCGACTACGAGGCCGCGACGGTGGGTCGCTTCGGCCTCGGCTGCCTGCTCGCGCGCCGCCTGGCGGAAGTCGGCGCGCGTTTCATCGAGGTGACCACGGAGTACATTCCGTTTCTGAATTGGGACACGCACGAGAATGGCCACGCCCGACTGGTGAACATGAAGAAGATGATCGACGCGCCGATTGCGCAGCTCATTCGCGATCTCGAAACCCGCGGCCTGCTCGACCGCACGCTGGTCGTGCTGGCGAGCGAGTTTTCGCGCGACATGATGATCGAAGGCCGGGAGGGCGCGCAGTTGCGCACGCAAGCCCGCGTGCCGGAGCGCATCGAGGAAGCGAAACACTACGGAATGCACCGCCACTTTACGGAAGCCGGGAGCGTGCTGCTGTGGGGTGGGGGAATGAAGCGCGGCCACGTCCATGGCGAGACCGCCGATGAGCGCCCGTGCAAGACGGTGCGCGATCCGGTGACGATCACCGATCTGCACGCCACGATCTACCGCGCGCTCGGCATCTCGCCGAAGCTCAACTACGTCGTGGAGGAGCGGCCCTTTTACGTCACGCAGGACGGCAAAGGAAAGCCGGTGCGGAGCCTGTTCGCGCGCGGCTGAGCGCGGGACGAGCGAGGGGCGCGGAGGTGGATTTCTGCGGCGTGCTGGTGGAGGCGCGATAGGAAATGGGTTTGGACAGCGCCGGTCGCTTCACGAAAATTCCTGTCATGTCCGATTCTCCCCGCCGATTTGTCGCCGCCCACGAAGCCGAGGTCGAATGCCTCGAAGGCAAGACGCACCATTGGTATTTCAAGGAGGGCTTGGGCGACTCCGACGCGCTCGTGTTTGTCCGCGCCCGCATTGCGATCGGGGCCGGTCATCCCTTCCATACGCACCCGGAGATGGATGAAATCATCTACGTGCTCTCCGGCGAGATGACGCAGTGGCTGGAAAAGGAAAGCCGCACCCTGAAACCGGGCGACAGCATTTTCATCCCGCGGGGCGTCGTCCACGGCTGCCGCAATCAAAGCGAAGGCGAATGTGAATTCCTCGCCATCCTCACGCCGTCGAAAATTACCGGCCCGTTCAGCGTCGATGTCTCCGGCGAAGAGCCGTGGCGCTCGCTCGCGAGTTAGCGGTGGCGGCGCCAGTGGCGCGGGCCGCCCGTGGTGAACCCGATGCCGACGGAGCCGCGGATCGGTCCCCGGTAACGCGGCCCGTAGTAGCCATCGTAGTACGGATACGGGTGAGGGTAGGGGTCGAGCAGCGGATCGTACGCGTATGCGTTGTAGCGCGGCATGGTGTAACGCTCCGTGAATTCGTCGGAAGCCACGACGAGCGCATCGATCACCGGCGGACTCACCCGCGCCTTTTTCAGCTTCGTGAAATCCTCCGGACTGAGCACGTAATCCACGCCGACATCGTCGATGTGGCGCAGGATATAAGGGTCCGGCACGCGGCGCCGCGTGAGTTCGATCACGTCCTCCGGCGTGACCGGGCGGCCGTCCGCCATTTTTGTGACCACCCGCGGAGAGGCTCCGCTGCGCTGGATGATGCCGAGTTCGGCTTCGTTGAAAGTGGCGCAGCCGGAGAATGCGGCGGCGGTGAACACGGCGCAGAGCAGGGGACGGAGATTCATGGACGTAATCACGGTGCCACTGCTCGCGAGGTTGGCAAGCGGGCGGGGCTCAGGGCTTCTTCAGCGAGACGAGATATTCGACGAGATCGACGAGATCCTGCTGCGACAGCGCCTGATTCAGCCCGCTCGGCATGAGCGAAGTCGGCAACTTCTCGCGCTTGGCGATGTCGCGTTTGCTGAATTTGTTCGCCGCGCCGCCGGGCAGCGCGAGCACCACCTCGTCGTTTGTTTCGCTGCGCACGATGCCGATCGCCACGGTGCCGTCCTTGGCTTGAATTTGCGTGGTTTCAAAACCCATTGAGACGCCGGCGTTCGGATTGATGATCGACTCGTAAAGCGCCTCCTTGGGCAGCTTCGAGCCGATCTCGGTCAAGCCGGGGCCGAAGTCCACGCCCTTGTCGCCGACGCGGTGACACAGCACACACGAGCTTTCCGCGCGCTCGGCGATCATTTTGCCCCGCGCGAGATCGCCTTTGATTTTCACCAGCTCGCTGATCGCGGCCAGCGGTTGTCCGCCGAGCGCGGCCGGCGGGGGGAAGAGCGCGGCGAGGTCCGCCTTGAGCGCCGGGTATTGCACGAGGTTGAGCGCGGCGGTGGCGGCGCTTTGCAAGTCGGCGGGCAGCTCGTTGTTCTTCGCGAGTTGGATGATCGCCTGCGCGCCGGTCTGGCTGCGGGCGAGCGCCTGGATGGCGGCGGTGCGGCTCGAGAGCGGAGCGTTCGCGCGGGTCGCGAGCTTGCTCAGGCGGTTGATGATCCGCGGCGTGCTCGAAGTGCCGAGCAGCGTCACGACCTTCGCGGCCTGCGGTTCGCTGAGCGCGGCATCGAGCACTTGGGCGGCGTCCGGTTCGGCGAGCACGAGCTGGAGCGCTTCGTTCGCGAGCGGGTCCTGGAGATTGGCCAGCGCCGCGTCGAGCAGTTCCGCGCCGCGGCCCTGCAGTTTGAAATCGCGCACGATTTCGATCAGCCGCGTCGTGCCTTTGCTCGCGGCGAGCTGTTTTTCGATCGCCGCTTTCACGCCGGCGTTCGCATTCACGTCCACATTCTTCAACCTCGTGAGCGCTTCGGCGGCGACGAAGTCGGTGCCGTTGCCGAGACTCGCCAGTTCCACGAGCACCTGCGTTTTCTCCGGCGCATCCGGCAGAAAATCGAAGGCGCGGAGGTAGCGCGGTTTCTCCGCCGCGACGACGCCCTGGTCTTCGAGGATTTTCGCGAGATACGGCGCGGTCTTCGCCGAGCGCAGGCGCCAGAGGATGTCGCGTCCCGCCGCCGTGTTCCAATCGCCTTTCACCGCCGCAAACCACGCATCGAAACACGCGTCTTCGTGGCCCGTCGCGCCGATGCCGAGCGCCTCGAGATACCAGCGATCCTGCCCGTCATACTGCTGCGCGAGCGCCGCCCAGATCGGCGCGATCTTCTTCGCCCCGCGCAGTGCCAGCGCGATTTGCCGGCGCACCTGCGGGCTGGGATCACGGAGCAATTTCTTCGTCAGCTCCCGGTCCTCTTCGAGCGGCGTCGTGTCGAGTTGGCCGGTGCGCGCCAGATTCGTCGTCAACCGCACTGCCGCCACGCGCAGGTCGCTCTCGGGATCGCTCAGGCCCTTCTTCAGCCAGTCGAGGCCGTTTGGTAAATGCGCGAGCAGCGCGAGCGCGCGCGCCCGGAGCCGCGGATTCTTCTCGTCCTTCCAGACTTTCGCCAGCTCCGGTTCCGCGCCCGTGCCGAGCTTCGCGAGCTTCTGCCACGCGGCATAGACCGTCGCGCGATTCGGCGATTTCAGCGCCGCCACCGCACCCGCGGCGTTGCTCAGATCGATCGCCGGCACCTGCGACTTCGCGCCCCGCGCGGCCACGCGATACAGCCGGCCGCGCACCTGCCCCTTGTTGTGATCGGCCATGTTATGTCCGCCCACGCCGGAGTCGTACCAGTCCGCGACGAAGAGCGAACCATCCGGCGCGATGGCCACGTCCGCCGGGCGATACCACGGGTCCTCGCTGGTCAGCACATCCACCATCGTCGCCTGGTAACCCGCGCCGTCTTTGGTGACCGGATACGCCCGCACCGTGCGCGGCCCCGCGTCGCAATGAATGAGCTGATTCTCAAACTTCGCGCCGAGCGCCGCGCCTTCATTGATCAGGATCCCCGTCGGCGAACCGCTCCCCGTCACCAGCAGATTCGGCACGACCCCCGGATCATTCTGATACCAGTGCATGAGCGGGATTTCCGTCTCCGCATTCGTCCGCTTCGTCCGCCAGCCCGCGCCGGTCATTTCGTCGGTGTAGCCGTAGTTGCCGAATTCCATCACGTAATTGATCCGCACGCCTTTGTTGCCGTCGTCGTCGTTATCGCTCTGCCACATCGTGCCGAACGAATCGACCGTCACCTCGTAGTTGTTGCGGAAGTTCGAGCCGAGCGTTTCGAGATTCGTCGGTTTGCCGTTCACGAGATCGCAGCGGAAGACCAAGCCCTGGCGGTATGGTTTGCCTTCGGTCGTCATGCGATTCCCCGCGAGGTCGGTGAGCACTTTGCCGTCGGCGTCCTGCAGCTCTTTGCTCTCGTTGCCGAAGTTGAAATAGAACTTCCCATCCGCGCCGAAGACGAACGCGTGCACCTGATGATCGTGATCCCAGTTGCCCTTCACCTTGAAAATGATCTCCGCCTTCTCCGCGACATCATCGCCATCAGCATCGGTCAGCAGCCACACATTCGGCGCGGCGCTCACGATGACCTGCGTGCCCTTTTCCTGCGGCAGGACGCAGATGCCGAGCGGCGCCTGCAGCTCCTTGCTTTGCCAGAAAGTCTTCTCCGTCTCCGCGATCCCGTCGCCATTCGCGTCGCTCAGAATGCTGATGCGATCGCCCTCCTCGCGCAGCGTCCCCCATTGCTTGAACGACGACCGATAGTTCACCGCCTCCGCCACCCACACCCGCCCGCGCGGATCGATGTCGATGTTCGTCGGGTTCTGCACCATCGGCTCCGCCGCCCAGAGCGACACCTCGAGCCCCTCCGCCGTCTTGAACTTCTCCATCCCCGCCTGCGCCGCGGCAAAGCCCACCGACACCCCCGGGCCCTTGCTCCCATCGGACGGCGACACCTTCAGCACCGCGTCGGCGGGCCGCGTCGTGTACACCTTGAAGACCACGCTCGCGCCGATGTTTTGGTTGAAGCCGCCATCGTCCACCGCCGCCTGCGATTCGAAAGCGACCACGCCTTCCGGCAGATCATACGAGATCATCGCCGGCGCGTGCGTGCCGATGCCGTCGATGATCTTCTCGTCCTTCAACTTCAGCGCCTGATTCCCGGCATTCCGATTCAGCGCCGTCTGCCCCCAGCCCTGCCGCGTCTCCTTCCACGGCAGCGAAGTGAGGGGAATCTTCGACCCATCCGCCTTGATCAGCGTCGGCGCGATCCAGTCCGCCCAGTCGCCTTGGAGACCATCGCCCGCATCCGTCACCACCAGATGCAATTCCTTCGCGCCCTTCAGATCCGCCTTCACCGTCACCGGCCCGCGCGTCACCTTGTCGGTCGTCGCGATCGGCTTGGCAAGAGGATCGCCACTGCTCGTGGACGGCGCAGGCGCAGGCGCCGCCGGAGTGGGCGCGGGCTTGCGCGGCGGCTTCGGATCGAGATTCGCCGCGAGATCTTCCGCCGTCACCTGCGATGCCACCCCGCTCGCCGGCACCTCCACCTTCGCCGACCACAGGATCGCATTCAGCACCAGCTTGCGCTGCTCGTCGTTCGCCCAGCCCTTGTGATAATGCCCGCCCGTGAATCCAAAGCCGCGCCCGCCGTCCGCGCGCTCCACCGCCCACGCCACAAGCTGCGGCGTCTTCTCCTCCAGCACCGCCCGCTTCACGTCGGGATTGCCCGCGTGCGGACCTTCCCCGCGGTTCATCGTCGCCGGCGGCGGCACGTCCGAGAGGATCGGCGTCACCCCTTGCATCCCGCGGCGGAAGCGCATGTGGAAATACCATTCGTCATTCGTACTAAACGGCCGCACCCCGCTACTGATCGCGTGCTTCGGCAGCTCCTGGAAATTCGCCGTCCAGTGCGGATTCACCGACCAGTACTGCTCGAAGTAACCGCCCAGCCAGTCCAGAAACTCCTGCGCGCCCTTGCCCTTCGAGCCGCGCTCCGCCGGGATCGCCTGCTTCAGCATCTTCCCGTCCGGACCCTTCTCCGGCACCGGCCAGCCCTGCTTTTCATACGCCGGCTCCACCGCGTAATGCAGACAGACCAGCCCCGCCCCGCGCTGCATCTCCCGCGACAGATCGGCCAGCCGATTCTCCTGCAGCGCGATGTGCCCCCCGCCGCCGTCGCTGTAAAGCAGGATGCTATCCGCCATCGCCAGCTCCTCCGGCGTCGGCCACGCCCCGCTCAGCGACACCTTCGTCACCACGCCCGGCGCGCCTTGCGCCAGACACTTCGCGAGCAGCAGCACCCCCGCATTGTGCTCATGCTCGCCCGGCGCGTGCGAAGGCCGGCCGCCGAGCAGCAGGACAAAAGGTTTGCCGTCCGGCGTCTTGGCCTCGGCGGTGCAGCCCAGGCCGAGAGACGAGACGAGAGCGGTGAGGAGCAGACGGGAGGATAGTTTCATGCGTACTGGGGTTGCGATGGCGGAGCGGGAGAAGCACGCGCCAAGGCGTGCGCGGAGTCAAGACCGCGCGCCGCGAATCCTTAGCGACGAAACGCGCCCGCGCCAACCCGCCCCCGGCTTCCACCCCACCGGCCACACCGACGACGACGGCAAACACCTCCGCCACCGCACCTCTTCACCAGCCTGAGCCAATCCCCAAAGCAGCACCCCCGCCCCACCCCAAGACGCGACACATCCCATCCTTCCTCCTCCCCACCTCTCCATCCCCTCCGCGCCCTCTGCGGTCAAGTAACCGCCGTTACTTCTTCTTCACCGGCTTCGGATCCAGATTCGCCGCCAGCTCCTCCGGCGTGATCGCCGACACCACCCCGCTCGCCGGCACCTCCACCTTTGCCGTCCACAGGATCGCATTCAGCACCAGCTTCCGCTGATTCTCATTGCCCCAGCTCGCGTGGAAATGCCCACCCGTGAAGCCAAACCCGCGCCCCCCATCCGCGCGCTCCACCGCCCACGCCACATGCTGCGGCCGCTTCTCCTCCAGCACCGCCTGCTTCACCTCCGGATTCCCCGCGTGCGAACCCTCCCCGCGCGTCATCGTCTCCGGCGGCGGCACATCCGAGAGGATCGGCGTCACCCCCTGCATCGCCCGCTTGAAGCGCATATTGAAATACCACTCATCCAGCGTGCTAAACGGCTGCACCCCGCGGCTGATCGGATGCTCCGGCAGCTTCGCAAAATTCGCCGTCCAGTGCGGATTCACCGACCAGAACTGCTCGAAATAACCCCCCAGCCACTCCTGCAACTCCGCCGCCCCCCGGCCCTTCGAACCCCGCTCCGCCGGCCGCGGCGGCTGCACCTTCGCCGGCCGCCCATTCGCCTCCCGCACCACCTCCCAGCCCACCGGATCGAAGATCGGCTCCACCGCATAGTGGATGCACACCAGCCCCGCCCCCCGCTGCATCTGCGTCCCCAGCTCCGCCAGCCGCGTCTCCCCCTGCAGCGCCACATGCCCAGCCTGGCCATCCGAATAAATCACGATCGCATCCGCCTGCGCCAGCTCCCCCGCCGTCGGCCATTCCGCATTCAGATACACCCGCGTCTTCACCCCCGGCGCCCCCTGCGCCAGCCCCTTCGCAAAAAGCTGCACCCCCGCATTGTGCTCATGCGCCCCCGGCCCGTGCGAAGGCTTCCCCGCCAGCAGCAGCACGAAAGGCCCACCCTCCGCAGTTTTGGCCGAAGCAGACCGGGGAAAGCCGAGCGCGAGAGCGGCGGCGACCAACAGGCAGGAGGATAATTTCATGGCAGGATAGAGCGATAGAGCGGGGGATCGTGCGGAGACCAGGCCCCGCACCGCGGATTTCTTAGACCGCTTTAGGGCCTTCCCGCCTTCGGAGCAAGACCGCAGCCGCCGCACCCTACCGCTCGTGTTTAAGATACGCGCCTCGCTCCGCCTCCACGCCGTAGGCCGAGGAGTGCGCGCCAGACCGCGCACCCCGAAAAAATTTTAGGTTGCCATCCAGCTTTGAATCCACATCTACTTCCGCCCATGCGACCCCTTATTCTGTCCCTCAGCCTCCTCGCTTTAACGCACCTTCCTGCGATGGCAGGTGCTCCTGATGGCCCAAGTGACAAAATGGTCACCGTCATCGAAACCCCTTTTGACAAAGGAAAGTTGGAAACCCAATCCAACACCGGCGCTTATTTCTCCGTGGGCGGCTCCGATCGTCCGACGATCAACTACACCAGCACCGCCTACCGCCTCGGCCTGATGCTCTACACCCCGGAAGGCGACGGCGCTTTCCGCGGCAACGTCGAACTCCTGCTCGAAGCCTCCTACGCCTCGGTCTTCGATGACAATCCCGGCAACTACATCGGCGGCGGCGCCGTCCTGCTGCGTTACAACTTCGTCCAGCCCGGCGCGAAATGGGTCCCCTACATCCAGATCGGTGCCGGCGCCGTTTACAACGACATCTACAAGGACCGCTCGCAGCGGCTCATCGGCCAGGCTTGGGAAATCCAGGCCGGCGCCGCGCTCGGCATCCGCTACTTCTTCAGTGAGCGTCTGTCGGTCAATCTCGAAGGCGGCTATCGTCACATTTCCAACGCTGGCATGGACGACCGCAACATCGGCCTGAACTCCCTCGGCGGCGGCGTCGGTCTCGGCCTCCACTTCTAGGCACTAGGGCGCGGCGTTCCGCAGTTCCGGTTTCCCGCAAATTTCCTCTCGTTCCCAAAGTTAGTGAAGTGGGCACCGATATGAGCCGCTGGAACACCGAAAGGCACTTTTGCAGTTGGCTGCGCGTCTGCCCGGGCCATCAAAGCCCTCGCGCACAAGCTGGCCCGGCTCATCTACCGCATGCTCAGCAAAGGCGCCGCCTACCGCGACATCGGCGAGCACTACGATGAGGAGCGCGACCGCGCCCAGCTCCTCAAACGCCTCGAAAAACAAGCCGCCCATTTCGGCTTCCACCTCACCCCGCAACAGGGTAGCGAGGGTT
>JBBQIZ010000001.1:0-61526 GCA_038325425.1 Chthoniobacterales bacterium | reverse complement strand
GGAACCGGACTCGGAGCCCAACTCGGACGTGCAGGCGGGCCGGGCGACGATACCGGCAGACGCAAGACTTCGCCGATGCGAATTTCTTCGAGCGGTTTGACGTTGCGATACCCGCCGGCCTTACCCGCCGCGTCTCGACGTAATCGGCACGGCGGAACTGCGTGAGGATTTGCTCGATGAACTTTCAGCGGGGGCGTTTTACCTCGGCGAGTGCGGTGATGGAGACGAGATCCCGGCCCGGTGCACGGGCGCATCTCCTTGGCCGGAGAACATCGCGACGGCGCGCCGTCTTGAACATCGCCGCATTTGACTCGCCGCGGGCAGCCGCGATGGTGCGAACCTTTCGATGAAAACTATCCTGCGCGTTTTTGCCTATGTCCGCCGCTATCCTTGGATGGCTGCCGGGATGATGGGGTGCGCGATCATTGGCACGCTGATGGTCGTGGTTTTTCCGAAAGTCACGCAGTTGATCATCGACGACGTGGGGCACGGGCGCGGCGATCGACTCCTGCCGCTGGTCCTGCTGGCTGCGGGCGCGTTTCTGGTGCGGGATATTTTCAACGCGCTCCGGATCATGCTGAACAACACTTTCGAGCAGAAGGTGATCTTCGATCTGCGCAGCGATCTCTACGCGCACATCCAGCAACTGCCGCTCGGCTGGTTCGATAACCGTTCGACCGGAGATATTATGACGCGCCTCCTGGAGGATGTGACCTCGGTCGAGCGGGTGCTGATCGATGGGATCGAGCAGGGCGTGATCGCGCTGCTGCAGATCGTCGTCGTGGCCGGGATGCTCTTTTTCTTTCTGCCGTGGCTGACTTGGATGGCGCTCATTCCCGTGCCGCTGCTCGCGGCGGGCGCGCTGGCGTACACGCTGACCGCACCGCGGCGCTATCGGCTGCAGCGGAAGGCGGCGTCGGCGATGAACTCGCTGCTCCACGACAACCTCGCGGGCATCCGGCAGATCAAAACGTACGTCCGCGAGCGGGAAGAGCACGGCCGCTTCAATGCAACGAGCGACCAACTGCGCACCGCGACGCTGACCGTGATGCGCGTGTGGGCGGTCTATAATCCGGCGATGAGTTTCCTGGGCGCGTGCGGCGCGGTGCTCGTGATCGGATACGGTGGGCAGGCGGTGCTGCGGGGCGAAATGAGCGTGGGTGATCTGGTGGCGTTCCTTTGGCTGGTCGGCGCGCTCTACGAACCGATCAGCAAACTCCACTCGCTCAATCAACTCGTGCAGGCCGGCCGCGCCGCGGGCGAACGCGTCTTCGAGATTCTCGATACCCCGGCGGAACCCGGACGGGTGGAGCACGACGAGCGCGCCGAGGTGACGGGCGACGTGCGTTTCCAGGATGTCTCGTTTGCGTACTCGGAAGAACTGCCCGTCCTGCATCACGTCTCGCTGCACGCGCGGCCCGGCGAAACCGTGGCGCTCGTCGGCCACACCGGCGCGGGTAAATCAACGCTCGTCCATCTGCTGACGCGGTTCTACGAGTTCGACTCGGGCGAAATTCTGATCGACGGAAAACCGCTCCGCGATTTCTCGAAGAGCGCGCTGCGTTCCGCGGTCGGCATGGTCACTCAGGAGAGTTTTTTGTTTAACGGGTCCATCGGCGACAATCTCCGTCTCGGGAAACCCACGGCCACGGACCAGGAACTGTGGGAAGCGCTCGACGCGGCGAATGCGCGGGAGTTTGTCGAGCGCCTGCCGGAGGCGTTAAATACTGCGGTCGGCGAGCGCGGCGTGAAACTAAGCGTCGGCGAAAAGCAGCGCGTCTCGATCGCGCGCGCTCTGCTCAAAGATCCGCCGATCCTCGTCCTCGATGAAGCCACGGCGAGCGTGGACAACCGGACCGAACAACTTATCCAGGAAGCGCTCGACCGTTTGATGGAAAACCGGACCAGCTTCGTCATCGCGCACCGGCTTTCGACGGTGCGCCACGCGGATCAGATCCTCGTCCTCGACCACGGGCGCGTCGTCGAGCGCGGCACGCACGACGAGCTTTTCGCCCTCGGCGGCACCTACACGAAGCTCTGCGCCGGCAGTTTTCTCGATCCTCGCGGCGAGGCGGAATTGGCGGTGAGGTAGCCGGATTCATGGATCTGGGGGGCGATGCTTCGAACGGATAAAATTTATGGGAAAAAACTTTGACCAAATGGGGTGTTTAGGGGCTAATAGGGGCGCTTCGGAGCGAATTGGGAGAATCGCCCGCAGCCATTCGCCATGGCCACCAATAACCAGAACTCTGCAGTGCCCGTGTTTATGGGTGAGTTCCGGCATGCGTTGGATGGCAAGAATCGCCTGACCATTCCGTCGGCGTGGCGCTTCGAGGACGAAGCGGAATTATTCCTGATTCCCAGTTCGACCAGCGCGTGCATCACTGCGATGCCTCGCCGCGAGATCGATCGGATTCGCGCCAAGATCGCCGATCTGCCCGGTCCGCAACGCGCGCAAGCCATGCGCCGCATCGGTTCGCTCGGCCATCAAGTCTGGCTCGACAAGGGCGGGCGGCTTTCGCTGCCGGAAACTTTCTGCCGCGATCGGCAGTTGGCGGGGGAGGTCACGCTCAGCGGCGCGCTCGATACTTTTGAAATTTGGAACACCGACGCCTGGCATGCCGTGCTTCCCGACACCAAGGCGGTGGCCGACGTAGTTCTGGCTGATTTGGGATTATGATGGCCTGCCTCGATTTACCGAAAAAGCCGCAGACCCGGCGCAAGACCTTGAAAACCCGCACTTACGAATATCACGAATCGGTGCTGCTCGCGGAAATCGTCGAGCGCCTCGCGCCTGCGCCGGGCAAGGTGATCGTCGATGGCACGCTCGGCGGCGGCGGGCATGCCGCGGCGCTGCTCGCGGCGGGCGCGCAGGTCATCGGGCTTGATCACGACCCGGCGGCGCTCGCATTTGCCGGTCGCAAACTGGCCGATTTCGGCGATCAATTTCGCGCGGTGCGCAGCAGCTTCGCCCGGGCGGGTGCCGCGCTCGATGCGATCGGCGTGACGCAGATCGATGGCGCCTTGCTCGACCTCGGTGTTTCTTCGCACCAGCTCGACGTTCCGGAGCGCGGCTTCAGCTTTATGCACGATGGGCCGCTCGGCATGCGGATGGATCCGGCCAATCCGATCAGCGCGGCGGACCTCGTGAACACGATGAGTGGCGAGCAATTGGAGCGGATTTTTCGGGCGTTCGGCGAAGAGCCGTCGGCGCGGAAGATCGCCGCCAAACTCACGCGCGAACGCCTCGTGCGTCCCTTCACCACCACCAAACAACTCGCCGACGCGGTCGAAAGTGTCGTCCCGCGGCACGGCCGCGCGCATCCCGCCACGCGCATCTTCCAAGCGCTGCGGATCGCCGTGAACCGGGAACTCGACGCTCTGGCGGAGGGCTTGCAGCAGTTCACGCAACGCCTCGCGCCCGGCGGTCGGTTCGCGGTGATGACGTTTCATTCGCTCGAGGATCGGATTGTGAAGACCTTTTTTAAGGAACGCACCACCGAGTTCATCGACCGGCCCGAATGGCCGGCCGCGCGGCCCAATCCGCTCTACCTCTTTCGCGCCGTCACCCGCAAACCCGTCATCGCCAGCGAGGCCGAACAACGGGCCAATCCCCGCTCCCGCAGCGCCAAGCTTCGCGTCGTCGAAAGGCTCCCCTATGTCCAGTAACCGCCGCCGTCACGCCAACGCCATTCCGATCGCTTCGTTCGCCAGTTGGGGCATCGTGGCCCTGTGCGCGCTGGGCGGAGGACTGGGCTACGTCTGGTGCAAAAACCAGCTCTACACCACCGGCACCGAGATTCGTGCGCTGGAGCGCGAACTCTCAGGACTGCGGAACAAGAACGAAGTTACGCTCAGCAAAATTGCGCAGCTTTCTTCCACGGCCACGCTCAACGAACGCTTTGCCACCGGGTTCATCGACCTGGTGCCGATCACGAATGACGTCATCGCCGTGGTGGATGACGCCGCACCCAAGGCGGCCGTCGGGGAACTGCGTCCTGCTTCCAACGAAAGGGAGGAAAAGTGAACCGCACAGCCAGAACGCGCGCGCTGATCACCTGTCTGCTGCTGTCTGGCTGCTATACTGCGTTTTCGTTCCGTCTGGTCCACCTGCAGGTCACGCAGCATGGCGAATATGCTGCGCGCGCTGCGGACATACACGTCAAACGCCAGACGATCTATGCGCGCCGCGGCGTCATCTACGATATTCACGGCGAGTCGCTCGCGCAGAATGAACCGGTGCGCACCGTCGTCGCCGACGGCACGCTGATCAATGATCGCGAGGAACTTGCCGACTTCCTCGCGCACGCCCTCAAACTCCCTCGCGCGGAAGTGCTGGAAAAGCTCGGGCGCGAAAAATTTTCGCAATCCCGGCAAAAAAATATTCCGGACCAGTACGTCATCTTGAAGAAACAGGTGCCGGAGATGCTCGCGACCGAACTCAAGGACGCGCTCGCCGCCCGGAAACTGCGGGGCGTATACTTTGAGCAGGAATCGACCCGTGTTTATCCGAACGGGCAAATGCTCTGCCACGTCGTCGGATTCGTGAACGGCGAGAGCGTCGGCGTCGACGGCGTCGAGCGGACGATGGAGCGCTTCCTGCGGGGGCACGATGGCTTCCGCTACACCGAGCGCGACCGCACGGGCAAAGAAATCGTCCCCTATCGCGCGCAGGAGAAGGAAGCGCGCAACGGCTGCAATGTCCGCCTGACCATCGACATTGGGCTGCAAAATATCGTTGAGCAGGAACTCGACGCGGCGATCAAACAGTTCCGCCCCAAGAGCGCGACGGTCATCCTGATGCGGCCGCAGACGGGCGAAATCCTGGCTCTCGCCAACCGGCCGAACTTCAACCTGAACGTGCAGGAAAACGTGCCTCTGGATCATCGCCGCAATCGCGCGCTGTCCGACATGGTCGAACCCGGGTCCACCTTCAAGATCGTCACGACCGCCGCGGCGCTCACCGAACGCATTGTTAAATCCGGGACGCTGATCCATTGCGAAAACGGTTTCATGGCCTCGGCCAAACTGCGCGATCACCATCCCTACGCCGACCTGAGCGTGAACGACATCCTCGTCAAATCGAGCAACATCGGCGTCGCCAAGCTGGCCATCCAATTGGGCGACCAGAAATTCTACGAGTACGTCCGCCGCTTTGGATTTGGCGAACGCAGCGCGGTGAATTTGCCGGGAGAAATCAGCGGCATCGTTCATCCGCCCCATCGCTGGAGCAAAATTTCCATCACCCGCATGCCGATGGGCCACGAAGTCGCGGCCACGCCTTTGCAGATCGTCACCGCGATGTGCGCGATCGCCAACGGCGGCCGGCTCATGATGCCGCAAATCGTCAGCGAGATCACCGATGACCAAGGTCGGATCGTGACCAGTTTTCCGCCGCAGGAAGTCCGTCGCGTCGCGTCGAAGGAGGCCACCGATGCGGTCAACGAGGCGCTCCAACAAGTCGTCGGTCCGAAAGGCACGGCGCAACTCGCGCGAGTCGCAGGCTTCACGGTCGCGGGCAAGACAGGCACTTCGCAAAAACTCGGCGCTGACGGCCGTTATGGCCATGACAAGTATGTCGTTTCGTTCGCCGGTTACATGCCCGCCGAAAATCCTGCTTTCGTCGGCCTCGTCCTGCTCGACGAACCCCAAGCCAAGCCCGGCCAGACCTACGGCGGGCTGGTGGCCGCCCCGGTCTTCTCCCGCATCGGCGAAAAAGCCGCGCGTTATCTCGGCCTCGTGCCGTCGCCCGAAGAGCCCGCGGGCAGCGTGATGGCGGGGCAGAATGTTCGCTCCCGATGAAACTCGACGCCCTTCTCTCTCAAGTAGCCACGATCAAAGTGGACGGGCCGGTGGACCGCGAGATCACGAGCATCGCCTACGACTCGCGACGGGTGAAACCGGGCACGTTGTTCGTGGCCCTCAAAGGTGAAAAAGTGGACGGCGCGGCCTTTGTGGACGCGGCGGTGGCGGCGGGCGCGGAGGCCGTGGTCAGCGAAACCGTGGAGTTCAAAACCCGGGCGACGAACGTCACCGTGACCAACGCGCGGATCGCGTTGGCCGATCTCGGGGCGGCCTTTTTCCAGCATCCCACGCGCGCCTTGAAGATCGCGGGCGTGACTGGAACCAACGGCAAAACGACCACCGCCTTTCTCATCAAACACATCTGCGAGGCCGCGCTGCTGCGCTGCGGCTTGATCGGCACGGTGCGTTACGAAGTCGGCGACCGGGTGCTGCCCGCGGCTCGCACCACGCCGGAATCGCTCGACCTGCACGATCTGCTCTGGCAGATGCGTTCCGCCGGTTGTAAGGCGGCGGTGATGGAGGTTTCTTCGCACGCACTCGTGCAGGAACGCGTGCGCGGCGTGGAGTTCGACGCCGCGGTTTTCACCAATCTCACGCAAGACCATCTCGATTATCACAAGACGATGGAGGCCTATTTCGAGGCCAAGACCCGCTTGTTCACAGGCCTCTCCGCGCAGTCGAAGAAAAAGGGCAAAGGGGTGATCAACCTCGACGACCGCTTCGGCGCGCGGCTGGTCAAACGATACGGCAAAGACATTCCGATCATTACCTACGGCGTGGGCGTGCACTCCGAATTCCGCGCGAGCAATGTGCGCATCGATTTCAACGGCACCAGTTATCAGTTGGATGCCGCGGGGCGGAGCTACCTCGTGCGGCTCCCGCTGATTGGCCAGTTCAACGTCTATAACTCGCTGGCCGCGCTCGCCGCCGCTTACGTGATGGGCGTCGATGTGCGCACCGGCGTGTTGGCGCTGGCCAATGCGAGCGCTGTCCCCGGCCGCCTCGAAGCGGTGCCGGCGCAGCGCCAGTTCCGCATTTTTGTGGATTACGCGCACACGGACGACGCACTGCTCAACGTCATCAAGACCTGCCGGGAACTGAATCCCGCGCGGCTGATCGTAGTCTTCGGTTGCGGGGGCAATCGCGACAAAACCAAACGCCCGCGCATGGGTGCGGTCGTTGATGAGTATGCCAATTACGCGATCGTCACCTCCGACAATCCGCGCAAGGAAAAGCCCGAAGATATCATCGAGGACATCAAGCCCGGGATGCGCCGCGGCAACTACGAAGTCATCCTCGACCGCCGCGAAGCGATCTTCCGGGCAGTCGCCCTGGCCCAGCCACGCGACATCATCCTCATCGCCGGAAAAGGTCACGAGACCTACCAGGAATTCGCCGATCACACCGTTCCCTTCGACGACGCCGCGGTCGCCCGGGAAGCGCTCGAATCCAAACGCCTCGAACTGTAGCGCACATGGATCCCACGAGCTTCGAAAAAATCGCGCAATGGGCCGGAGGCACGCTGGCGGCGGGCGATCCGCAGGGAGCGGTCACTTCCGTTTGTACGGATTCGCGCGCCCTCAAGGCGGGTGATTTGTTCGTCGCTTTGCGCGGGGAAAACTTCGATGCGCACACGTTCGTTGCCGAAGCGGCCCGACGTGGAGCCGCGGGCGCGATCGTCGAGGAATTTCCCGCTGAACTGCCGTCAGGTTTTGCGGTCATTCTGGTCGCCAATACGCTCCACGCCTTGCAGCAACTCTCCGCGAATTATCGGCGCACGCTGCCCCTGCAAATCATCGGCCTGACGGGCAGTAACGGGAAGACGAGCACCAAGGATCTGACCGCGTCGGTGCTCGGCGAAAACTTCCAGGTGATGAAGACGGAGGGAAATTTCAACAACCACATTGGCTTGCCGCTCACGCTCCTCAAGGCCCGCGCGACCGACCAAGTCGGGGTCATCGAGATGGGGATGAACCACCCGGGGGAGATTGCTCCGCTGGCCGCGCTGGCGGGGTCGGAGGTCGGCATCATCACCAACATTGGGATGGCGCATATCGAGTTCTTGGGCAGCCGTGAGGCGATCGCGCAGGAAAAAGGCGCGCTCGCCGAAGCGCTGCCGCCGAGCGGGACGCTGATCCTGAGCGCGCATGACGAATTTTCGGAAATCATCGCTGCGCGGACGAAAGCGGACGTGGTGCTCGCGGGAATCGGCAAAGGGGACGTTTTTGCCAGCGACCTGCAGGTGCAGGCGGGCGGCACCAAGTTTGTGCTGCACGCGGACGGGCGCTCCGCGGAGGCCGAACTGGCGGTGCCGGGTGAACACATGGTCCGCAACGCCGTGCTCGCCGCGGCCGCGGGTCGCGTCTTTGGTTTGTCGCTCGAAGAAGCGGCGGCTGGCTTGACCAAACTGCGGCTGACCAAAGGCCGGCTCGAACAGAAAGTCATCCGCGGCATTCAGGTCCTCGACGATACTTACAACGCCAATCCTGATTCCGTCGCCGCGGCGCTGCGCACGCTGGCCAGCATGCCGGCGGTGGGCCGCCGCATCGCCGTGCTCGGCCGCATGGGCGAACTCGGCACGGAAGCCGAGCGCGGCCATCGTTACGTCGGCGAAGTCGCCGCGCAGTCGCATTGCGATGCGGTCATCGGTGTGGGCACGGATGCGCAGTGGATCACCGAAGCGGCCTGGCGCGGCGGGATCGAAAAAGTCGTGCACGTCGAAACCACCGAGGAAGCGACGAAGGTCCTGCACGATCTCGTCAAAGCCGGGGATCTCGTCCTGATCAAGGGTAGCCGTTCCGCCAGGATGGAGCGCATCGTGGAGGGCCTGCTCGCGCCATGATGTACTATCTGTCGAAGCTGGTGCAGACGTTTCCGGATCAGGAATTTTTCCGCGCCTTCAACGTCTTTCAATACATCACCTTCCGCGCGTTGGCCGCGGCGATGATGGCCTTCCTGCTGTCGCTGATGTGCGGGAACTGGGTCATCCGCCGCCTCATTTCGCTCAAGCTCGGCCAGCCCATCCGGTCCAAGGAAGAAGTAAACAAACTCTTCGAACTGCACGGCGCCAAGGCCGGCACGCCGACGATGGGTGGCGTGCTCATGCTCGGGGCGGTCATCGTTTCCTCGCTCGTCTGGGCGCGGCCGGACAACATCGCCGTATGGCTGCTCATTTTCGTGCTGCTCTTCTGCGGCGGCCTCGGCTTTTGGGATGATTATCTGAAGGTCAGCAAAAAGAATTCCGCCGGGGTGAGCGAACGGACCAAACTCGTCGCGCAGGCGGCGCTCGCGGTCATCGTCACGGCGTTTTTCCTGATGAATCCGGCGGTCGATGTCCAGGCCCGCGCGCTTTACATCCCGTTCTACAAGGAGCCGATCATCGCGAATCTCGGCATCATCGGGACGCTGGGATTCTTTGGCTTGGTCATCATCGGCGCGTCCAATGCCGTCAATCTGACCGACGGTCTCGACGGCCTCGCTGCCGGCTGCACCTGCACCGCCGCCTTCGCCTACGCGGTGCTCTGCTACGTCTGCGGACACGTCAATATCGCGTCGTATCTGCAGATCCCGTTCTATCCGTTTGCGGGCGAGTTGACCGTCGTCTGCATGGCGCTGGTGGGCGCCTCGTTTGGCTTTCTCTGGTTTAATTGCCATCCGGCGAAAGTCTTCATGGGCGATACCGGTTCGCTGGCGATTGGCGGCATGCTCGGCGTCACCGCGATCTGCACGAAACAGGAAATGCTGCTCGTCGTCGTGGGCGGCGTGTTCGTCATCGAAGCGGTCTCCGTGCTCATCCAGCGTTCGTGGTTCAAGATCACAAAAAAGCGTTACGGCGAAGGCCGCCGCATCTTCCTGATGTCGCCGCTGCATCATCATTTCGAGCTCAAGGGCTGGAAGGAAAATACCGTCATCGTCCGCTTCTGGATCCTTTCGATCATGTTCGCCCTGCTCGGGCTCGCCACCCTCAAACTTCGTTGAATGTGTCCTACGCCAACCAGTCCATTGCCGTGCTTGGAGCCGGCGAAAGCGGTGAATCCGCCGCCTTATTATTACATCAGGAGGGAGCTATGATTACTGTTCTCGACACCGCGGAAGAAAACAAACTGCGCAAGAAAATCGATGCGCTGGGTGCGCACGGCATCCGTCTCATCGCCGGTCTCGCGGCGGAGCACGAAAGTCTGCACGGACGTTACAATACGGTCGTGCTCAGCCCCGGCATCGATCCCGCCGTGCCGCTGGTGCAGAATTTCATCCAGCGCCGGATCGCGATGATCGGCGAACTGGAGCTGGCCTACGAGATGTGCGCCTGCCCGATCATCGGCATTACCGGAACAAATGGTAAGACCACGACGACGCAGCTCGTCGAAAAAATGCTTCTGGCCTGCGGCGTCCAGACGGTGGCCTGCGGCAATATCGGGCCCGCTTTTTCCGCCAAAGTGCGGCAGAGCAAAGACCTCGATGTCATGACCGTCGAGATCAGTTCCTTCCAACTCGAGACCATCCAGCGGTTTCGCTGCGGAACGGCGGTCTGGCTGGGTTTCGCGGCCGACCACCTCGATCGCTACGCGTCGATGGAGGAGTATTACGCCGCGAAGACCCGCATCTTCGAAAACCAGACGGCGGAGGATTGGGCGGTGGTCAATTTCCGCGACAAGTTGCCGGAGTTGAAGGCGCAGAAGATTACCTTCAGCGCTTATGTGCCGGGCGCGGATTACGCGTTGCGTGACGGGACGATTTTCTTCCGCGGTGAACGGGTGATGGCGATGGCGGAGACCAATTTGCGTGGCTCGCACAATGCGGAGAATCTGATGGCGGCCCTCGGCGTCGGATTCGTCCGCGGCCTGACTTTCGCGCAGATGGTCCCGCCGTTGTGTGAATACAAGGCGCTGCCGCACCGGTGTGAAATTCTGCGCACGATCAACGGCGTCGAATGGGTCAACGATTCGAAGGGCACAAACCCCGACTCCGTCGAAAAGGCGCTGCATTCCGAGACGCGCCCGGTGGTGCTGATCGCCGGCGGCAAAGACAAAGGCTTCGAATACGATCTGCTGACCGATCTCGTCGCCGCGCGCTGCCGCGCCGTGGTGGTGCTTGGAGAAATGGCGGATCGCATCGAGGCGATCTGGCAGCCGCGTCTGCCGGTCGCCAACGCCGGATGGTCCTTGGAGAGGGCTGTGGCGCTGGCGAGCGAACTCGCGCAGCCCGGCGACGTCGTCCTGTTCAGCCCCGGCACTTCCTCCTTCGACATGTTCAAAAATTACGCCGACCGCGGGAATCAATTCCGCGCCCTTGTTCAAGCCCTGCCTGCCCAATGAAAAAACCAAAATTCCTGAGCCAACTCTCCGCCGTTCTGACCCCCCGGCCGAAAAAAATCCTCAAAGCGAGCGCCCGTGCGGCGCGCCCCGCGATGGATGATTACGATGCCGAAGAGCCGACGACCAAACTCTCGAGCGCGTTCATCGTGGTCCTCATTTTGCACGTCGTCGCGGTGGGCGGCATCTACGCTTTCAACAGCATCAAAGCCTCGCGCCGCGATCGCGAAGTGACGACCAGCGCCCTCGAACCCGCCGCGCCCGTCGCCGCCCAGAGCAACTCGGCCAATGCCGCGATGACCTCGCCGTCGACCTTGGGCGCCGCGCCTTCCGGTTCCGCAGAATCGGTCGCCCCGGTCCCAGCGGTCGTGAGCACGAAGTCCGCCGGCAGCCGCCAATACCAAATCCAGTCCGGCGACAACCTGACGAAGATCGCCTTCGCCTTCAAAGTCACCACCGCCGAAATCATGGCCGCCAATCAACTCAAGGAAGGCGCCGTGCTGCACCCGGGAAAGACGTTGACCATTCCCGCCGCGCGGACGCCCACAAAAACGGTGGCGGAAACTCCGAAGACCAAGGTCAAAGTGAGCGACGTCCCGCCGACGAAAACGACGCCCGGCTTTTACACCGTTAAAAGCGGCGACACGCTGACCTCGATCGCCCGCTCCTTTGGCCTCACCACGGTGGAATTGAGCAAAGCCAACAAGATTACCGACCCGAAAAAGCTCCAACTTGGACAGGTCTTGAAGGTACCGCCGCGCAAGAGTTAACCCGCCCTTGAACGTCCATCGTACCAGTGTCTATCTCCTTGTCGTCGCAGTCATCGGGCTGATCGTCCTCGGGCTGGTCATGCTTTCGAGCACCTCCGCGTACGCACCGGAGAGCAACGGGAGCGCGACGTTTTTGCTGAAACGGCAGGTGGCGTGGCTGGTCGTGGGAATCATCGTCTGCGCCGTTGCAGCCAGCGTCGATCATCACCTCTGGCAGAAGACGTGGTGGATCTGGTTTGGCTTGGCGGTGGTGCTGCTGGCGCTTTGTTTTGTGCCGCCGTTCGGACATCGGATCAATGGTTCGGCTCGCTGGATTCGCGTCGCGGGTTTTTCCTTTCAACCCTCCGAATTCGCCAAACTCGCGGCCATCGTGGCGCTGGCCTGGTGGTTTGCGCGCGATGAAGATTACGCCGGGAAATTTCTGCACGGTTTCGTTGCTCCGCTGGCGGGCGCAGGTGTGCTCATGGGCTTGATCGCTCCCGAGGTGGATATCGGCACGACCGCGCTGATCGGCGCCACGGCGATCATGCTGATGTTTCTCGCGGGAACGCGGATGCGTTACCTGGTTCCGATGATCGTCGCCGGTTTCGGCGGACTGGCGATGGCGATTCACCAAATGCCCGAGCGCACCGGACGTTTCCTCGCGTTTCTTTATCCGGACAAATATCCCGCGGATGCTTACCAAACGCTGCAAGGCTTGATCGCGCTGGGTTCTGGAGGAGTCGAGGGACTCGGCTTGGGCAATAGCCGGCAGAAGTTGGCCTATCTTCCGTTCGCGCACACCGATTTCATCTTTCCGGTGATCGGCGAGGAACTCGGTCTGCGCTGCACGCTGCTCGTCGTCTTTGTCTATTTGGTGCTCATTCTCTGCGGCGCCATGATCGCGATGCGGGCGCGCGACCGCTTCGGCATGCTGCTCGGCTTTGGCATCACGATCATGATCGCGCTGCAGGCTGCGGTGAATATCGGCGTTACCACGTCGTTGCTGCCGAACAAAGGACTGCCGCTGCCGTTCATCAGCTACGGGGGCTCGAACCTCGTCTTCTGCCTGCTCGGCGTCGGCATCCTGATCAACATTTACCGCCAGGGTTTCAACGATCACGAAGAGCAAAAAAACACCGCCGTGCTGCGCGCTCGCACCCGCAAACCGCCCCGGGTCGTGCGCCTCTGATTTTATGAACATCGTCATCGCCGCCGGGGGAACGGGCGGACATCTTTTTCCCGGCCTGGCCGTCGGGGAAGTGCTGCTCGCGCGGGGTCATGGCGTAATGCTGATCATTTCGGAAAAGGAGATCGACTCGCTGGCGACGCAAGGCCGGAGCGAGTTTCGCATCGAGCGCGTGCCGGGGGTCGGCATGCAGAGCAAGTCGCCGATCGCGCTGGTGAAGTTCGCGTTGAAATTCCGTTCCGGGCTGAATCAGGTGAAGGCGCTCTATCGGGATTTTCAGCCGCGTGCCGTGCTCGGGATGGGCGGCTTCACTTCGACCGCGCCGATCCTCGCCGGGCGTGCGCGGAAAATCCCGACCTTCGTCCACGAGTCGAATGCAATTCCCGGCAAGGCGAACAAACTGAACGCCCGTCTGGTCACGCGCGTGCTGCTCGGTTTCGAGGAATGCGCGCGGTTTTTCCCCGCCGGCAAAAGCACGGTCACCGGCACCCCGATCCGGACCTCGCTGGTCACGCGGCTCGGCAAAACGGAAGCGCTGACGGCTTTTGGGCTCACGCCCGGTCTGCAGACCTTGCTCGTCATGGGCGGCAGCCAGGGCGCGCATGGTATCAATCAGGCGCTGATCAATGCGCTCCCGCAACTTGCGGGGAAGCCGTTGCAAATCATTCACCTCACCGGAAAACAGGATGAGCAGTTGATGCGCGACAGCTACGCCAAGGCGGGTATCAAAGCCTTCGTTGCCGCGTTTCATCACCGCATGGAAGAGGCCTATAGCGCGGCGGATTTCACGATCGCGCGGAGCGGAGCGGCGAGTCTCACCGAGCTTTCCCACTTCGCGCTGCCCGGCATTCTCATCCCTTATCCTTACGCCGCGGAGGATCACCAAACTTTCAACGCGAAAATCTTTGAACGTGCGGGGGCGGCGACGCTATTACAGGAGCGCGAAACCACCGGCGAAACCCTCGCGAAAAAGCTGCTCTGGTTTCTCGACGATCCGGCCCGGTTTTCTGACATGTCTGCCTGCAGCGCCAGTCTTGCGCCGCAGCAGGCCGCCGAGCGGGTCGCCGATACTATCCTCAATTCTTGCGCATAATGGACACGGGCCAAATCCTTGCTGAAATCCTCGTCGGAGGTGAACTCAAAGTTCACCTCATCGGCGTCGCGGGCTCGGGTATGAGCGGCATCGCGGGGTTGCTCATCTCGCTCGGGCATCACGTCAGCGGCTCGGACAAGGCGCGCACCGTCGAGACCGACCGGTTGGAAAAGCTCGGCCTGCATTTTTACCTCGGCCAGGCAGCGGCCAACGTCGCCGAAGCCGACCTGATCATTTTCTCGTCCGCCATCCGTCCGGGCAATGCGGAATACGACGAAGCGATCCGCACCAACCGCAACATGGTCCGCCGCGCCGATGCGCTGGCCGCGATCATGAATTGCAAAAAAGGCATCGTGATCTGCGGGATGCATGGCAAGACGACGACTTCGTCGATGGCCGCGCACGTGCTCAAGGTCGGCGGGCTGCACCCATCGCATTACGTTGGCGCGGAAATTCCGATCCTCGGCACGAATGCGAATTGGGATGCGGAAGGCGAGTTTTTCGTCGCGGAGGGCGACGAGAGCGATGGCACGCTGGCGTTTTATCATCCGGAACACGCCATCGTGCTGAACATCGAGGAAGAGCATCTCGATTATTACGCCGACCTCCCGGCGATCGAAGCGGTCTTCAACCAACTGCTCAGCCAGACGCGCGGGAAAGTGATCTTCTGCGCCGACGACACGAACGCCACGCGCATTTGCAGCCCGCACCCGGGCGCGATTTCCTACGGCGAATCGCACGCCGCGTTTTATCGCTTCGACGATCTGCACGCGAAGGACTTCCAATCCCATTTCCGGGTGCTGCGCGGGGGCGAACCGCTTGGCGCGGTGACGCTCAACGTGCCCGGCAAACACAACGTCAGCAACGCCATGGGCGTGATCGCGCTGGCCACGGAACTGGGCATTCCGTTCGAGAAGATTTCCGCGGCGCTGGAATCCTTCCGCGGCGCGAAACGGCGGTTTGAAATCAAGTATCGCAGCGACCGCTACATGGTCGTGGACGATTACGGGCATCACCCGAGCGAAGTGAAAGCGACGCTGGCCACCGCGAAAAACACCGGACGCAAACGGGTGCTCTGCATGTTCCAGCCGCACCGCTACTCGCGCACCGAGAAGCTCAAGGAGGAATTCGGCCGCGCCTTTCATCATGCGGATCTGGCGATCATCGCCGACGTGTACGCGGCCAGCGAAATTCCGATTCCTGGCGTCAGCGGCCAGACAATCGTCGATGAGATGATTCGCGAAGGCCACGATGCGGCGCACTTCCAGCCGGACCGGAAAAAGATCGCGCTGGAGATTGGGCGCGCGCTCGAACCCGGCGACGTAATCCTCAGCCTCGGGGCCGGCAACATTCACGAGTCGGCTTCGATCCTCGCGCGGGACGTGAAGCAACTCGACGAGTTGCAGACCGTGATGGGCCACGGTTCAATCAAACTCTACGAGCCGCTCTCGAAGCACACCACGATGCGCGTCGGCGGGCCGGCGCAATTTTGGGCGGAGCCGGAGACGGAGGAAGGATTTGCGCGGCTGGTCCGCTTTTGCACGCTCAACGAAATTCCAATCCTGGTCATCGGCCGCGGCTCGAACTTGCTGGTGCGCGACGGAGGCATTCGCGGCGTGGTGGTGCATCTGGCGCGCGGTGAGTTCAAAAAGATTGAAGTGCGCGAAGGCAAGATCGACGCGGGCGTCGGCGTCAAACAGAAGGAACTGGCCTATGCCGCGCGCGATGCGCAGATCGGCGGGTTCGAGTGGTTCGAGGGTATCCCCGGCAATGTCGGCGGGGCGTTGCGGATGAATGCCGGTGCGATGGGCGGCGAGACTTTCCGGCAGGTGGTGAGCGTCCGTTACATTGATCCGCACGGCAATTTCCACATGAAGACGCCGGCGGAAATGGACGTGCATTACCGCCACTGCGGCACGCTGGAGAAAAACTTCGCGGTGTCGGCGACGTTCGTCGGGCATCCGAGCACGGCCGAGGAGATCGAGAAATTGCTCGAGGCATCCACGCAGAAACGCCGCACCTCCCAGCCGCGCGAGTCCAGCGCGGGCTGCTGTTTCAAGAATCCCGAGCAATGCCCGGCGGGAAAATTGGTCGATGAACTCGGCCTCAAAGGCAAACGCATCGGCGGTGCGCGCGTGTCCGAAATCCACGGCAATTTTCTGGTCAACGAAGGAGGCGCGACGGCGGCTGACGTGCTCGCGCTGATCGCGCATGTGCAGGAAGTCGCGCTCCGGGAGCGAGGCGTCCGACTCGAAACCGAAGTGCAGATCATCGGGGAGGAAAAAGGCATCCATGACTGACCGCCGATTTTTGCAAGAAGCGGCTCGCAATCTCCGCAGGCGAGGCCATGACCCAATGCATCCATTTCCATGTCCATTGACCTGAAAAACAAAAAGATCGCCGTCCTCATGGGAGGCCCCGGCAATGAGCGCAAAGTCTCGCTCGCGTCCGGCGCAGGCGTGGCCGAGGCGCTGCGTTCGCTCGGTGCGGAGGTGACCGAAGTGGATGTCGCGGGTCCGGATTTCGCGGTGCCAGCGGGCACGGAGATCGGTTTCAACGTCATTCACGGCACCTTTGGAGAAGACGGGCAGCTTCAGCGCATTCTGGAAAGCCGCGGCATCGCCTACACCGGCGAAGGCGTGGCCGGGAGCGAGGTGGCGATCGACAAGATCCTGACCAAGCGCCGTTTCCAGGAGCGCGGTGTGCCAACCCCGGCTTCGGAAATTCTTCGCGACGGTGCGGCGCCGACGCTGCCGCTGCCTTACGTCGTGAAAGCGCCGAAGGAGGGCTCAAGCGTGGGCGTGTATATCGTGAAGGATGAGAGCAAGGTCGCGGAGACTTTCAGCGAGGCATGGAAGTTTGGGGGCGAGTTGCTCATCGAGCAGTACGTTTCCGGGCGCGAACTGACCGTCGGCATCCTCGGCGAACAGGCGCTGCCGATCGTCGAAATCCGCCCAAAAAATCCGGGCGAATTTTACGACTTCGCGAACAAATACAGTTTCCTCAACCCGCAGGCCGCGGGCGCGGATCATTTCTGTCCGGCGGCTTTGAACGACGCGGTGACGAAAAAGGTGCAGGAAGTCGCACTTGCCGCGAAACGTGCGCTCGATCTCGAGGTTTACTGCCGCGTCGATGTTCTGCTCGATGCGCAGGACCGGCCTTTCGTTTTGGAAATCAACACCATTCCCGGCATGACGCCCGTCAGCCTGCTGCCTGAAGCCGCCGCCGCCGCCGGGCTCAGCTACGGAGAGCTTTGCGCCCGCGTCATCGAACTTTCCCTCGCCCGCCGCCACTCATGAAATCCATCCCGAGCAACGCCCGCAACAAACGCGTCTCGAACCCGCGCCAGCGCAAGCAGCAGCACCTTCTCGACGTCAAGATTCGCGAGAGCAAGGAGCGTTCGCGCCGCTTCAACGCGATCACCGGGTTCGTCTGCAAGGTCGTGCTTTTCGGCGGTCTTGCCGCCGGCCTGTGGTTCGGCGGGAAGGAAGCGCTGCGCAATTATGTCTGGGAAAATCCGGATTACGCGTTGCGCGAGATCAACGTCACGACGGACGGCGCACTGACCCGCGAGCAGGTGCTCAACGCGGCGGGCGTGACCGAGGGTCGGAATATTTTCACCGTTGATTTGGCCGAGTCGCGCAGCGCGATCGAAAAGCTGCCGCAGGTTGAGAGCGCGGTCGTGCAGCGGCTCCTGCCGAATCGCATGGCGGTGACGGTCACCGAGCGGCGGCCCATCGCGTGGGTTGCGGCGAAAGGCGACGAGGATCCGAGCTCCTCGGAGCGGTCGTTTCTGATCGATGCTCGCGGGATCGTGCTGCGCAGCCGCGTGCTTTTGCCGGAGTATCTTCATCTGCCGATCATCTCCGGTTTCGAAACAGAGAACCTCGTCCTCGGCAAACGCGTGCCTGCCTGGGAGATGCAGGCGGCGCTCGAACTCGTGCGGCTCAATGCCGACAACACGCGTTTTCAGGCGCGCAATATCGACATCGCGAAGGGCTACTGCCTTGTCGTGACGGACCAGCGGCGCGCCAGGATCACATTCGGTCTCGAACGGATTGAGGATCAGCTTTTCCGCCTCAATCGCTACCTCGATCGTGCGGCGCAGGACCGGCGGGAAATTCGCACGATCAACCTGATCGTCGAGCGGAACACCCCGGTGACCTTTTTCGAACCAGAGCCCGACGCGGCGCCCGGGGCGGACACGGCGCCCGCTGCCGAGACGGGCAGTCCAAAGCCGGAACCTGTGAAGGAAAAGCCGGTCGAGGTCGCGAAGAAGGCCGAGATTCCGGTCGCCAAGGCGGTTCCGAAATCGACGCCCCAGTCGCGCGGCTCCACTTCCACCCGCTTTGTGAAAAAGCCTTTCAACCAGACGCGCTGATGGGTCGAGATCAAATCGTTGTCGGACTCGAAATCGGAACGTCGAAGGTCTGCGCCGTTGTCGGCGAGACGCGCGGCGACGGCACGATCCGCATTCTCGGCGTCGGGCAGGCGCCCTCGCGCGGCGTGCGCAAGGGCGAGATCGTGGACTTCGAAACTGCGGGCAAATGCATCCGCGAAGCGCTCGTCGATGCCGAGGAAAAGAGCGACGTGATGATCGGCAGCGTTTATCTCGGCGTCACCGGCAGCCACATCGCCGGCTTCAACAATCGCGGAGCGGTGAATATTCCCGAGGATCGCGATGAAATTTTCGATGAGGATTTCGAGGACGTGCAGGCCAGCGCGCGCGAGGTCAGCATTCCCGCGCCGAACGCGTTCGTGCATTCCCTCCTCCAGCACTACTACGTGGACGGGCAGGACGGTGTGCTTAATCCCATCGGGATGTGCGGGCGCAAGCTGGAGGCGGATTTTCACATCATCCACGGCGTGGCCTCGCGGATCAAAAACAGCCAACGCTGCGTGAAGGAAGTCGGGCTGGTAGTCCTCGATGTCGTTTTCAATCCGCTCGCCGCCGCGCAAGTGGTGCTCGATCAAAACCAAAAAAGCCTCGGCGCGCTCGTGGTCGATATGGGCGGCGGCACGATGGATTACATCGTCTATGTCGATGGCGCGGTGAAGCAGAGTGGCGCGCTGGCCATCGGCGGCGACCACATCACGAATGACATCTCGCTCGGCCTGCGCATTCCGATGGCCAAGGCCGAGCGACTCAAGGTCGAGGAAGGCAGCGTGATCCTGGGAAATTCCCGACCCGGCGAGGCGATCGTGCTCAAGGACGAAACGGGTTTTGCGGGCAAAACGATCGAGCGGGAGATGCTGAACACGATCATCCACTGCCGGGTGCGCGAGAGTTTCGAACTGCTCAAGAAGCGGCTCGACGAGGAGAATTATCTGCAGTTTCTCGGCGCGGGCATGATGCTGACCGGCGGTTGCAGCCTGCTCAAAGGCATCAACCATCTCGCCGAGGAAGTCTTCGGCCTGCCGGTGCACGTCTCGCACGCGCAGACGGTTTCGGGACTGACATCGGCGTTCGAGAATCCGCAATTTACGACGGCGATCGGCCTGATCAAATACGCTGAGGCCATGCAACCGGCCCAACCCATCGGCCTGCTCCAAGGCATCATCAGGAAGCTTCCTTTCTTCGGCCTGTGGTGATGAAACGTCCGCTCCTATTCTAAATCCGCCATGATCCAGCTTCACCGGAACCCTTCTTCTGCTCGCGATGTGCTGATCAAAGTCGTCGGCCTGGGAGGGGCTGGCGGCAATGTTCTCGACCGGTTGACGCTCGACGGCATGCCCGACGCCGAACTTGTGGCGATCAATACCGATGTGCAGGCGCTCGCCGGGTCGGTGGTCGCGGAGAAGGTGCAACTCGGGCGAACCACGACGCGTGGTCTCGGTGCGGGTGGTGATCCGGAGGTCGGGTACACCGCGGCGGAGGAGGGGATGGAGGAAATTCGAAAGGCGCTGGAAGGCGCGCAGATGGTCTTCCTTTGCGTCGGTTTGGGCGGCGGCACGGGCTCTGGCGCGGCGCGGATTGTCGCTTCGCTGGCCCGCGAACAAAATGCCCTGATCGTCGCCTTCGCCACGCTGCCGTTTGCCTTCGAGGGCAAGCGCCGCAAGGCGCAGGCGGAGGAGGCGCTCGCCGCGCTGCAGCGTTACGCCGACGTGGTGATTTATTTTGAGAACGACCGGATGGGCGATGCGGTCGCGCCGCTCGCCGGCATTCAGGAAGCCTTCGCGGTGGCCGATCAGACGCTGAGTCAAAGCATCCGTGCCATTGCGGGGCTGGTGCGGCAGCGCGGGCTGGTGCACATCGGTTTCGACGAACTCTCCACCGCATTGCGCGGCGCGGGTGAAAGCGGCGCGCATTGTGTCTTTGGTTACGGCGTGGCCGATGGTGACAACCGAGCGCACGAAGCTCTCGCGCGGGCGCTGAAGAGCCCGCTGATGGACAAAGGCCGCATGCTCGAAGACGCGCGCAATGTCCTGGTCAATGTCGCCGGGGGGCCGGGAATGACCCTCAACGAAGTGCAGATCCTGATGGAGGAACTCAACCGCCACATCAGCGATCAGACGCGTCTGCTTTTCGGGGCGGCGGTCGATCCTGCGCTGGGCGGAAAGATGAGCGTGACGATCTTGAGCGCGGTCGAGGGCGCCGTGCCGGCGGCAATCGAGGTGCGTCCGCGCCCGGCGGCACGCGTCGAGACTTCCCCTGCATCCGTGCCGCCATCCGCGCCACCGCGTCTGCCCGAGCCCGCGCCCGCCCTGCATGTCGTCGAGCGCGAACGCGAGCCAGAGCCCGCGTTCATCCCTGCGCCTGAGCCCGTCCCGGAGTTTCGTCCGGTGGAAGCGGAGCTGATTGCCGCTGCCGTCCCGGAGCCTGCGCCGCTTATCACCGAGCCCGAACCGGAGCCCGAGCCAGCCGCTCCGGCCGTCGCCAAACAAGCGGCCCGCGCGAAGGCTGTGCAGGCGAAGCAGGAGCAGATGCAGTTCGAGCCGGCGACGCGCGGACGCTTTGAAAAAAGCGAGCCGACAATCGTCGATGGTCAGGATCTCGACGTGCCCACCTTCCTTCGGCGGAACGTGAAGGTGAAGTAGCGCGCGAATCACGCGCGAGAGGAAGTTGCCACTTGTCGGGAAACGCTCGTCTGCTAGAAAGCCGGACCATGTCTGAAACCAAACGATTCCGTGCGGGGGTTCTTTTCGGCGAAGAGGTGAAGGAGCTTCTCGACTACGCCAAATCCACAGGGTTCGCCCTTCCGGCGATCAATTGCATCGGGACCAACTCGGTCAACGCGACGCTCGCCGCGGCGCGCCAGTTGAACTCGCCGACGATGATTCAATTCTCGAACGGCGGCGCGCAGTTCTTCATCGGCAAGACGGTCAAGGGTGACCATCAACTCGGGCCGATTCTCGGGGGCATCGCCGGTGCGCATTACGTCGATGCGGCGGCCAAAGCGTATGGCGTTCCGGTCATTCTCAATACCGATCATTGCGCGAAGAAGCTGCTCCCGTGGGTCGATGGATTGCTCGCGGCCAGCGAGGAGCAATTCGCGAGGACGGGCAAGCCGCTTTACAGCTCGCACATGCTCGATCTTTCCGAGGAGCCGCTGCACGAGAACCTCGAAATCTGCGCGAAGTATTTGGAGCGCATGACGAAGATGGGCATGACGCTCGAGATCGAACTCGGCGTGACCGGCGGTGAAGAGGACGGGGTGGACAATTCCGGCGTCGAGGAATCGAGTCTCTACACCAAACCCGAGGAAGTGGCCGCGGCCTACGAAACGCTGATGAAAATCAGCCCGAACTTCACCATCGCCGCCGCCTTCGGCAACGTGCATGGCGTTTACAAACCCGGCAACGTGAAGCTCAAGCCGACGATCCTCAAGGACTCACAGGATTACATCGAGAAGACATTTAGCACCGGCTCGAAGCCCGTGAACTTCGTCTTTCACGGAGGCTCCGGTTCGACGCGCGAGGAAATCCGCGAGGCGATCAGCTACGGCGCGATCAAGATGAATCTCGATACCGATGTGCAGTGGGCATTCTGGGACGGCATTCGCGAATACGAGGCCAAAAACCACGAGTTTCTGCAGGGTCAGATCGGTAATCCGAAAGGCCCCGACGCGCCGAACAAGAAATTCTACGATCCGCGCGTGTGGCTCGGCGCCGCCGAGGATTCCGCGACGAAACGCCTGCTGACCTCGTTTGAGGATTTGAATTGCGTGAACCGCAACGCCTGATTTTAACGCCCATGAAATTTCTCTTCGCTCTCCTCTTCGCCGCAGCTTTGACGACCGCCTCCGTGCAGGCGCAGGAGCGTCCGGCGCTACCATTGGAAAAAGCGGTGGCCATCGCCGTGGACTACCTCAAATCCGTCGGCAAAGACAAAGAGCACTGGATCGCTTCTATCTCCTACGATCGGACGAGCATGACGAATCCGACCTACACCTGGTTCGTAAAGTGGGGTCCCCCGATCAACTTGGGCGGGCGCAAAGAATTGGGCCTGGAGATCTCCATGAATGGAGAAGTGGCGCGGGCGGTGGACAAAAAGAAGTAAATCCCAAGGTGGAGTTTCTCGCTCCGGCGAAGGTTAACCTCTCGCTGCACGTCGTGCGGCGGCGAGACGACGGGTTTCACGAGATCGAGAGCCTGATGTGTCCAGTGTCGATTTTCGACACCCTGGAAATTTCCGTGCGCGAGCAGGGTGGCCTGGAGTTTGTCTGCAGTGATCCGACGCTGCCCGCCGGGGATGACAATCTCGTTGTCCGGGCGGCGAAGCTCTTTTGCGACGCGTGCGGATTTGAGCCGCATCTGCGGATCGAACTAAAGAAACACATTCCGCACGGCGCCGGCCTCGGCGGGGGCAGCAGCGATGCGGCCACGACCCTGCTCGCGCTGGACCGGATGTTGCAGACGGAGCTGCCGCGCGAAGCCCTGGCGGCCATGGCCGCGGATGTCGGGTCCGACGTGCCGTTCTTCATTTATCAGTCGGCGGCGATGATCCGCGGACGAGGGGAGCGCGTGGAGCCGGTGGCGTTTCCGCAGACGCTGCCGCTATTGCTGATCAAACCACCGTTCGGCGTGCCGACGCCGTGGGCGTATCAGCGCTGGAAGGATTCGATCGAAATTCCGGGAGTGCGTTACGCCGCGCAGGAATTTCCCTGGGGCGAGTTGGTGAACGATTTGGAGCGGCCGGTTTTCGAAAAATACATCTTTCTTGCCGACTTGAAGTCGTGGCTGCTGGAGCAGCCAGAGGTGGGGGGCGCGCTGCTGTCCGGCTCGGGTTCGACGGTCTTTGCGATACTGCACGACAAGGACGCTGCCGCTCATCTGGGAGAGCGGATCGCCGCGGAGTTCGGCACCGATCTGTGGTGCTGCTTGTGCGAGACGGTCGGCGGTTGATCGCGCCGATCAGACCCCCGCGCGTTCAAGGATCGAGGCGACGACCTTGGTCGCTTCGAAGTGTTCGGCGGCGACTTCATACGCGGCGCGGCAGTGTGCCGCGTAGTCGCTGTTCACCGCTCGCACCGCTTCCGCGGCATCTTCGAGCGTGCGAAAAGAAAGCAGACCACGCTCGCCACCGTAGAAATCGGTGAAGCCGGTTTCCTGTATAATCACCGGGCGTCCGCAGGCCAGATAGCAGGCTGTGCGGTCGCTGAACCAGCCGGTGTTGAGCCGCACGTATTGATCTTTGGCGACGGTGAACTCGCCTTTGGAATCGCGCAGGTAGTGGAGGTAGCGATCGTGATCGAGGCTGATTTCCTGCGGGCTGGTCAACCGCCAGCCGCGCTCGGTGAGTTGTGACCGAGTGGTTTCGTCGCGCAGATTGGTGGCGAGTTCGAAGGGTTCGCCGACGCGCCGCGGCGCATCCTGAAAGCGGAGGAATTCCAGCGCCTTGCTCCAGAGATATTTGTCGCCGCGCCATTCGATGTCTTTGCCCTTGGTGTTCCAGTTGGCCACGCTGGTGAAGACCGCACCGGCGGGCGGCGGCGCATCGGCTTTCCAAAAGTCGGTGACGATCGGCTGCCGCGTCGGCTGCCACGGGACGCCGTGCAGCGGCACGGGGAAGCGCGCCGTGCCGATGTGTTCGCCAAAGGTGAAGACGGCTTGATACTGCGCGAGCGTCTGGCGGATGGGTGCGGCGGGATCGCTGTCGATGAGGCACTGCTCTTTGCCGGGGTCGCTTTCGATATAGATGAGGCAGCGATTTTGCAGGACGTCATCGTTGAGCTCCTGTTCGCCGCAGACATTGAGGACGGCGTCGGATTCGCGCCAGAGTTCGCTGATGCGCGCGCCGCTCAGGCCGGCGGTGGGGCGGTCCTCGAGGTATCGCGCCCGATAGCCCCAGCGCTCTTCGAAGCCGAATTGCGCGGCGAGTTTCGGCATGATCGAGGCGGTGTAACTCCAGTCAGGGACGTAATCCCCGAGCAGCGGATGGTAGGGATGCGCTCGCGAATCCTCGAGGTAGAAGACTTCGTGGCCGAGGCGTTGCAGGCCGACGATGTAGTGAATGTGCTGCCAGATGACGCCCGCGATCGGGCAGCGCGCCATGTAACCGGTGACGATGATCTTCTTACGACTCATTCCGCGAGGCGCTTGGCGAAACGCGCGGGATTGCCGGCGACGACAGTGTTCGGCGGGACGTTTTTCGTGACGACCGCGCCGGCGGCGATGATCGAGTTATCGCCGATCGCCACGCCTTTAAGGATGATGGCGTTCATGCCGATCCAGACGTTGTTGCCGATCTTCACCGGTCGCGCTTTCACGGCCTCGAGCGGGCGCGCGGGTTTGCCTTCGTAGAATGGGGCGAGCGCTTCCGCGTCGATGCGACGCTGGGCGGCGGCGACGGGATGGAAGTCGGAATCGGCGATGCCAGTGCCCCATGAGATCAGGCAGTGTGAGCCGATTTCGATACTCGTCTCACAGGTCAGCAGCGCGCCGACGAGGAGGGTGAAATTGCCGATTTTGACATGCCCATTTTCGGCGACGGCGAACTGCGAAGCGGCGTAGATGGAGACATGTTCGCCGATCTCGACGGCCGGTTCGCGTTTGCCTTTAAAGTGCAGGAAGGACTGCGCACTTTCGCAGTAGAAGCCGTCTCCCCAAGTGACGTTGGGCGGGATCTGGCGAGTGGTCCAGTCGTGTTCGATGCGGCGGTCGGGGAGGACGTTGGTCATTTGGAGAGGTGGCGGTTCTTACTCCTGCTCTTTTTCTTAATCTCAGCCGTTGGAGAGTAAGCGTAAGAGCATGAATAAGATTAAGAGATCAGTGGAGATTTGCGGAGCGGTGGAGCGAGGCATAGACGCCGTCGCGGGCGACTAATTCATCGCCGCGCCCTTCTTCGGCGATCGTGCCCTTGGCGAGGACCACGATTTTATCCACGCCATGCACGGTGGCGATGCGGTGGGTGATGATCAGCGTGGTCCGCCCGCGCATGAGTTCCTCGATGGTCTGCATGATCGCCGCTTCGGTTGTCGGGTCGAGCGCGCTCGTTGGTTCATCGAGGATGAGGATCGGGGCGTTTTTCAAGAAAGCGCGGGCGATGCCGAGGCGCTGGCGCTGCCCGACGCTGAGGTGTCCGCCGCGCTCGCCGACCTGGCTGCGGTAACCTCCGGGCATGGCCATGATGAACTCGTGGGCCTGCGCACGCTGGGCGGCTTCGATGATCTCCGCTTCGCTGGCGTCGGGACGGCCGTAGGCGATGTTTTCGCGGATCGTGGTCGAGAAAAGCAGGGTGTCCTGAAGGACGATGCTGATGTGGTCGCGCAGGGATTTTTTGGTGATCGCGCGAAGGTCGTGGCCGTCGATCAGTACCCGGCCAAGCGTCGGATCGTAGAATCGCGGGACGAGCGAGAGGAGCGTGGATTTTCCCGCGCCGGTGCCGCCGACGAAAGCGACGGTCTGGCCCGGATCGAGGCGGAGATTCACGTCATGCAGGATCTCCCGCTCGCTGTTATAGCCAAAGGCCACGTTTTCAAAGACGACCGCGCCGCGGCAGGTGGCGAGGGCCTTGGCGTCCGGCGCGTCGGGAACGTCGTTTTCCTTGTCGAGCACCTCGAAACAACGCGTTGCGCCGGCCGCCGCGCCTTGGAAGGCCCACGCGATGTGGGTGAGCGCTTCGAGCGGCTGGTAGAGCATCAGCAGGAGCGTCGAGAGATACCAGATCTGGCCGACGGTGAGTTTTCCGTCGAGGACTTGGACCGCGCCGAAGTAATACATCGCGGCCGAACTGGCGGCGATGAGCGTGCCGACGATCAGGGCGCTTTTCATCGAGGTGGCGTTGAGCCGGAGATTGGATTCGAGGCTTTCGCGGGCGCTGGTGTGAAACTGCTGCACTTCGTCGTCCTCACGGCCGAATGCCTGAACCATCTTGATCGAACTCAGCCCTTCCTGCGCGACGGTGAGGACCGCGCTTTCCTTCTCGGCGAAGGCGGTCGATTGGTCGCGGATGCGTTTCGCGTAGAAGTAGATGACGAGCATCATGAGCGGGACGACGCCGAGCGAGAGCAGCGCGATCGACCAGGAAAAATACCACATCGCCGCGAAGGTGGTGACCAGCGAGATGGCGCTCTGGAAGATGAAGAAGCCTTTGCTGTAAAACGCCTGAATGCTTTGCGAATCGTAGGCGACGCGGAAGCTGCTGTCCGCGCTGCGGCGCTGATCGTGATATTTCAGCGGCAGCGAATGCAGGTAGGCGTAGAGCTGGGTACGCAATCGCATGAGGCCGTGCAACCCGGCGCGGATGGTGATGACATTCACCACGTAGCCGATGCCGCTGGCGAGGAGGTGGAAGATCACCATCAGCGAACAAACCGTGGCGATGATCGTGGGCAGGCTCCACGCGCCGAGATCGTAGCCGCCGAGCGTCAGCCCGTGCGGCGTCCGTGGCGCGCGCGGCAGCACCTGATCCACGATGTAGGCGAGCGGCCACGGGCGGAGGACGTTGAAGGCGTTCGCGAGGAGCGTGAGAGCCATCGCGGCGGCGGTCGGTCCGAAGTCGGGCCGATAATAGTCGATCACGCGGCGATAGAGGGACATCAGGGGCCGATGGAATACTGCGAACAAGGCGCTTGGGCAACGCTTCTTCAGGTGGTGGCGCCGCGGTGACACAGTCCCCCTGAACGGAGCGACAAGGGGTGTCAATTCGTGGACACAAGTGTCGGGAGATGGAGCGGAAAGATTGAACTTTTTCGCCGTGGAGCGCGTCTATTTACCCAGAATACACGTTCCTAATTATGACGTGGCACAACGGCTGCTTAATCAATGTTGAAAGCAGCAATCACCACCCAAATCCTATGAAAAAGAATCTCAAAAAATCCGCGCGCGCCAACTACAGCTTGGGCGACTTGATCATGGCGGTCAGCAGCTACTCGAAGAACAACCGCGAAACCGTCGCCGCCGTCGCTGACCTGCTCGAAAGCGGTCGGGTCCGGCTGAGCAGTCATGGCCGAAAGATCCGCGCTCGCGTGGTCTAAGCGGTCCGAAATACTTCCCGGACGCTGGGAGCGGTATTGCCAAAACTTTACCAAGTCCCGTCGCCGACTTCCGAGTTGGAGGCGGGGCAAGTTTTTCTTCCGAAGGGTTGTCGGAGAACACGAGGAAGTTTTCCTTTTTCAATCGCGCCGCCACCCTTAGCGTCCGCCGGGTGATTGAACGATACACCCGACCCGAAATGGCCGCCATCTGGGCGGATCAGCGCAAATACGAAATCTGGCTCGAAATCGAGACGCTCGCCTGTGAAGCGCAGGCGGAGATCGGGGTGATCCCGAAGGAAGACGCGGAAACGATCCGAGCGAAGGCGAAATTTGATCTGAAGGAGATCGAAGAAATCGAATTACGGACCAATCACGACGTGATCGCGTTTCTTGAAAATGTGGCGAGCTACGTCGGGCCGGCCTGCCGCTGGATGCACCAGGGGATGACTTCGAGCGATGTGCTCGATACCACGCTTGCAGTGCAAATGGCCGAGGCTTCGGACCTCCTGTTGAAGGATTTGAAGGAGTTGCGCGAGGTGATCGCCCGGCGAGCGATTGAATTTAAACACACGCCGATGATCGGCCGCAGCCACGGCATCCACGCGGAGCCGATTACCTTTGGACTGAAACTGGCGCTGATGTGGGATGAGTTCGGCCGCGCGCTGGACCGATTGGAAGAAGCGCAGCCGCGCCTCCGGGTCGGCAAGCTGAGCGGAGCGGTCGGCACCCACGCGCATCTCGATCCTCAGGTCGAGGAGCGGGTCTGCGAGCGGTTGAATCTGAAGGCGGCGGCGCTGAGCACGCAGGTGTTGCAGCGCGACCGGCACGCGGAATTTCAAACCGTGCTGGCGATCATTGCGTCGAGCATCGACCGCTGGGCGACGGAATTCCGCCATCTGCAGCGGACTGAAGTGCTCGAAGTGGAAGAGTATTTCTCGGTGGGGCAGAAAGGCAGTTCGGCGATGCCGCACAAACGCAACCCGATTACTGGCGAAAAGCTCAGCGGGCTCGCCCGGGTCGTCCGAGGCAACGCCATGGCCGCGCTGGAGAACATCCCGCTCTGGCACGAGCGCGATATTTCCCACTCGTCGGTCGAGCGGATCATCATGCCGGACTCAACGATCCTCGTGGATTACATGCTCGTCCTGCTCCGGAAACTCGTGGATCGCCTGCTCGTCTATCCCGAAAACATGGAGCGCAACCTGCGTATCACCAAGGGTCTCTATTTCAGCCAGACGATCCTGCTCAAGCTGACCGCGCGCGGGCTCGAACGCAAAACGGCCTACGAAGCAGTGCAGCGCGCGGCCATGAAAACGTGGCAGGGCGACATTTCGCTGCAGGAAAATCTGGCTGCCGAGCCGGAAGTCGCCGCCGTGCTGACCCGGGAAGAAATCGAAAATCTGTGTTCGCTCGACATTCACTTTGCGCATGTCGATGCGACCTTCCGCAAGCTGGGAATCGAATCGTAGGCGGCGCGCTTCGCCCTTTCCACGCGCACTCCAAACTGTATCTTTTCCCACTTCACTGAATCGACCGTTTTATGACTCGGAAAATCGCCCTGCTCCTCCTCGCTCTCACGCTGCCCTTTGCTGGTTGCGACAAAATTCCCGGCCTGAAGAACCTGAAGAAAAAGCCGGTGGCAGAGGCGACGCCGGAGCCCGTACCTGTGGCGGTCGCGGAGCCGGTCGTTGCCGAACCTGGAGCTCCGGTCGAACCGCCGCCGCCGGCGATCGATACCCGGGCGCAGGTCGTCGTCCTTTGTTATCACCGCCTGGAAGGCAAAGCGGGCGGTGCGTTGTCCATCGAGCCGGCGCTCTTTGAGCAGCAGTTGCAAAAAATCAAAGAATCCGGGGCGGAGGTTGTTTCCATGCAGGATTTCCTCGCGTGGCGCCGCGGGGAGAAAAACATCCCGCCAAAAAGCGTCGTCATCACCATCGATGACGGCTATGTCTCGGGCTACGACGTCGGCTGGCCTTTGTTAAAAAAATACGGCTACCCTTTCACGATGTACGTTTATCTAAACTACATCGAGAAGGGCGGTAAATCGGTCACCTGGTCGCAACTCGCCGAGATGCGCGACGCCGGGGTGGACATTGGCAGCCACACCGTTTCCCACCAGGATCTGCGCCGGAAGCCCTCCAAAGGCGCGGGCGATTACGAGACGTGGTTGAAAGACGAACTGGAACGCTCGAAGCAGGTCATCGAGGAGAAACTCGGCATCAAGTGCGCCACCCTCGCTTATCCCTTTGGACTGCATAACGACAAAGTGCACGCCGCGGTCCGTGCCGCCGGTTACGAAGCAGCTTTCACGACCTACGGCGCGCGTCTCGGCATGACCACCGATGCCATGACCCTCGGGCGCTACGACGTGACCACCAAGGATGCCCGCGGCACCGACTCGTTCACCGTCGCGATTTCCTTCCAAGGGATGGCCGCGCCCGGCGGAGCGCCGGTGATGGCGCAGGACGCCGCGGTTTCGACCATCACCGAACCGCTCAATGGCGAAGTCATCACCAACCCGACACCGACGCTTAAGGTGAACCTCGCCACCATGGGCGCGCTCGATGCGGGCAGCATTGTCATGCGCGTCAGCGGCCTCGGAGCCGTCGAGGCGCAATACAATGAAGCGAGCAAGAACCTCAGCTACACCGTCCCGAATCCCCTCCGGCCCGGAGGTTATACCGTCATCGTCGGCGCGAAGTCGAAGGGGCGGCCGGTCGAAACCCGCTGGTCGTTCACCTTCAATCCTGACGGGGCCTCGGCCCCTGCGGATCCGGCGGCCGAGCTGCCCGCTCGGAAGAAGCGTTGAGCGGTGGTTGAGCGGTTGAGCGGGCGCCGCGTTCCCGCCCTCGACAAGCGCTGATTCTGCGCTAGTCTGCGCGCCCGCTTCCCATGTTTTCACTGCTCGCCGACAAGCTCCAGGACGTCTTCAAAGACCTGCGTGGTCATGGGAAGATCACGGAGACGAATATCACCGACGCCATGCGCGCGGTGCGGATGGCGCTGCTTGAGGCGGACGTGGAGTTCAGCGTGGCCAAGGGATTCATCGCCCGGGTTAAAGACAAGGCGATGGGCGAGGAAGTGCTCCGCGGCGTGCACCCGGGTCAGCAAATCGTCAAAATCTTCCACGATGAGCTGACTGCCCTTCTCGGCGGCGACAATGAACCGCTCAATCTCGAAAAGCCCGCGCGCATCCTGATGGTCGGCCTGAACGGCGCGGGCAAAACTACCTCGTCGGCGAAACTCGCCGCATGGTTGAAGAAAGAGGGCCGCGCGCCGCTCCTCATCGCCTGCGATTTGCACCGTCCGGCGGCCATCGAGCAACTCGTCCAGCTCGGAAAACAGATTGGCGTCCCCGTGTTCGTCCCGCCAGTCGGCGAAAAGGATGTCCTCAAAGTTGGCAAACTCGCCGTTGAATGGGCCAGGGAACAACAAGGAAACGTCCAGATTTACGACACCGCCGGCCGCCAAGAGATCGATGAAGCGCTGATTGCGGAGATCAAAGCCCTTCGCGACTTCCTCCTGCCGCAGGAGACGCTGCTCGTCGCCGACTCCGCCACCGGCCAGCAGGCGGTCAGCGTGGCCACCCATTTTCACGAAGCCCTCAACATCACCGGTCTCATCCTGACCAAACTCGACGGCGACGCTCGCGGTGGCGCGGCGCTCTCGATGCGCGAGGTCACGAAGCGGCCGATCAAATTTGCCGGCATCGGCGAAAAGCTCGACCAGTTTGAGCCTTTTTACCCCGATCGCCTCGCGGGCCGCATCCTCGGCATGGGCGACATCGTCGGCCTTGTGGAAAAGGCCGCCGCGGCGATCGACGAAGACGAAGCCAAGCGCATGGAGGAGAAAATGCGCACTGCTTCGTTCGACCTGAACGACTTTCTCGCCCAGTTCAAGATGCTCAAGAAGCTGGGCCCCTTGGAAAATATCCTTGGCATGCTCCCCGGCATGGGTAACCTCAAGGACTTTTCGGTTGACGAAAAACAGATGAAGCGGGTCGAAGCCATAGTGCTTTCCATGACCCTCGCCGAGCGGACCAAACCGGACATTTTGAATGCCCGCCGCCGCCAGCGCATCGCCCGCGGCAGCGGGGTGACCGTCACCGAAGTAAACGATCTTCTCAACCGCTTCGGCCAGATGCGGAAGATGATGAAGAACATGGGCAAGATGAAGCAGATGATGGCGCGCCCCGGCGCCGCCGCCCGCTTCGGCTTGCCGAAACAGTAAGAATTTCCCGATCAACCCAATCCCTAGTTAACAGAAACCACAAGACCATGGCCGTCAGCATCCGCCTTCGCCGCGAAGGCAACCTCAACAAACCGTATTACAAAGTCGTCGTCGCCGATCAGCGCAGTCCGCGCGACGGCAAGTTCATCGAACTCGTCGGCAACTACGATCCGAAGAAGCCCGGCGACAACTCCAACGTCGATCTCTCCCGCATCGACTACTGGATCAAGAACGGCGCCCGCCCTTCTGACACTGTGCGCAGCATCATCAAGAAGGCGCGCAAGAAGGAAGTTGCCGCCGCCTAAGACCGCGGGCCGCCTTTGCGGTGGCCATCTTGCTCTGAAACGCCGCCGGCTTCCAGATCGGCGAGCAGTCCAAAAAACCGGCAGATCGGTGCCGGGTCCGCAAATTTCCTGTGCTCAAGCCCTCGCTTGGGCACAGCGCGCGTACTGACTTGGAGCCCCGGGGCCGCAGGCATCTTCGTCTTCCGGAAAGGACTGGCCTGCGCTGGCGGGGAAGCGTCGGCCAAAGCAAAGGCTCGCTATTTGGGCGCGGAGTCGATATGCCACCGCGCATGCAGGAATTTCTCCAACACGTCATTCCACTGCTCATCGATTATCCCGAGGACATGACGCTGACCCGGCATGAGGACCACAAGCGCACGACTTTCCTCCTCAAGCTCCGCCAGAGCGATATCGGCAAGGTCATCGGCAAACACGGCCTGACGATCATCGCGATCCGCAATCTGCTCGCGGCCAGCGCGGCGCGGCATGGCGAAAAGGCGCAGTTGGAAATCATCGAGTAAGCGGTTCCGGTGAGGTGGCGGTCGGTCGGGCCGAACTCGCAGTTGACCCGACACCTTGCGCCCCGCGAGACTCGCGAGACTGATGAACAAGATCACGATCCGCGTTCCGGCGACGACCGCCAATCTCGGCCCGGGCTACGACTGCCTGGGCGTGGCGTTGCAGCTCTACAATCGCGTCACCGTGGCGCGCGCCAAGGTGGCGGTGGATCAGCCGATGATGGGTGCCGTGGGGGAGAAGTTTTTCGCGACCTCCGGGCTGGAGCCATTTCCATTCACCTGCACTGTGGCCGGAGAGGTGCCGCGGTCGCGCGGTCTGGGGAGTAGTGTGACGGTGCGACTGGGCTTGCTGCATGGGCTGAATGCACTCTGCGGTCGCCCGCTCGAGGCGCGGCGGCTCTTTCATCTATGCGCGGAATTGGAGGGGCATCCGGACAATGCTGCGCCGGGGGCGTTCGGTGGGTTCACGGTCGCCGGCGGAGCCGAGGTGGCGCGTTTCGAAGTCGCGCCGGAGCTGCGCTTCGTGTTGCTGATCCCGGATTTTGAAGTCTCGACGCCGGCTGCGCGACGCGTGCTGCCGGCGCAGCTCGATCGACTGGAGGCGGCGCAGAGCTGTGCCAATGCCTGTCGCATCACTGCGGCGTTTGCTTCGCGCCACTACGAGCTGCTGCGCGGCGCGTTCACGGACTTTCTGCATCAGCCTTATCGCGAGAAGGAACTAATCCCTTTTCTGAGCCGGGTGATCGCGGCGGGCGAAACGGCCGGCGCGCTCGGCGGTTTCCTGAGCGGCAGCGGTTCAACGATTTGCTGCGTGACCTTGGAAAACGCGGCGCAGGTGTCGTCCGCGATGATCGAGGCGACCGGCCTGCCGGGCATGCGGAGCATCATCACCTGGGCGGATAACAAGGGCGTGCGCGTGCAGCGCTAGACCATGCGCCGCTGGCTCGAAGCGTTCGAAGAGTTTGCCATCGACGTCATTCTGGAGCGTCGCTACGGCAAACGCGCGGCGTTGCTGCGCTGGTTTCTTTACGCGCTGAGCTGGCTCTTTCGCGGCGGGGTGCAGACGCGGCTCTGGCTCTATCGGCATCGTTTTCTGCGCGAGCATCATCCCGCGTGCATGGTCATCTCGATCGGGAATCTGACGGTCGGCGGCACGGGCAAGACACCGGTGGTGGAGAAGTTTGCGCGCACGCTGCAGGACCGCGGGCGGCGCGTGGCGATTCTCAGCCGTGGGTATAAATCGAAGAAGCCGCCGCTCTTTCGTCGGCTGCAGCGGAAGTGGCTCGGCATGGAGCGTCGCAAACCGCGGATCGTGCATGATGGCCAGCGGTTGCTGCTGGACAGCCGCTTCGCGGGTGACGAGCCCTTCATGCTGGCGAAGAGCTTGGGCGACGTGATCGTGCTCGTGGGCAAGGATCGCGTGCGCTCCGCGATGTATGCGATCCGCGAGATGAAGTGCGACACGCTGATCCTCGATGACGGGATGCAATACCTGCACCTCAAGCATCGGCTGGAGATTTGCCTGATCGATGCGCAGGCGCCGTTTGGCAACGAATTCCTGCTCCCGCGTGGGACGTTGCGCGAGCCGCCATCGAACCTGCGGCGCGCGAGTTACATCTTCATCACGAAAACGCCGCTCGCAGGGAACACGCTGCTCATCGAGCGCATCCGCCGGCTCAACCGGACCGCGGCGATCGTGGAGTGCCGGCACCAGCCGCTTTACTTGCAGAATCTTTACGACGCCGCGGACCGCCGCCCGCTGGAGTATCTGCGCGACAAATACATCGCGGCGATCTCGGGCATCGCGCGGCCGGAGAGTTTCGAGCAGAGCCTGGTTGCCCTCGGCGCGAATCTCGAAATCACCCGCAGCTTTGCCGATCATCACCGCTTTACCGATCGCGAATTGCAGGAGTTCGCGGCGCGTTGTTCACGGCGGGATCTGGAGTTCATCGTGACCACGGAGAAGGACAGCGTGCGTTTTCCCGCGAAGATCGAAGGGCTGGAGACGCCGGTCTATTATCTGCGCGTGGAGATCGAAATCCTGAGCGGTCACGAGAGTTGGGAGAGTCTCGTGGAACGTCTCTGCCGCCCGCAGGAATTGATGACGCCGGAGCGCTTCTACGCCTGAAGCCGCCGCTCAGTCCGCGGCGAGCAATTCGCGGATATTGGCGAGGAGAGCATCGAAATCGACCGGCTTCGTGAGGTGCCGGGCAAAGCCGGCCTCGGCGGCGCGGCGCACGTCGTCTTCCATCCCAAAGCCGCTCAGGGCGATGCCGCGCAGGCCGTGGGTCTGCGCGAGTTCACGCATCAGGTCGTGACCGGTGCCATCCGGCAGGCCGAGATCGCTGACGACGAGGCGAATGGGCCGGCTGCGGCCATTGTCGTCCACGGCTTTCTGGGCGGCCTCCGTTTCGGAAATCGCCTGCGCGATGGTGGTGGCGACGGTGACCTGAAATCCGACGCGACGGAGCATGCGGGCCAGGACGTGGGCGGTGTCGGCGTGATCCTCGACCAGCAACAAATGCGCGGAGGTAGGTTCCCGAGGGGCGGGAGTGGGGAGTTTTGGCGCTTCGCGGGACGGCATCTCGACGGTGGTGGTGACGGTCGAGACTTCGGGCAGCCGGACGGTAAAAAGCGCGCCCTGATCGATGCCGGCACTGGCCGCGGTGATCGTGCCACCGTGGGCATCGACGATCGCCTTGGTGATCGCCAGGCCGAGGCCGAGGCCGCCGAACTGCCTGGTGATCGTGCGGGTGCCCTGCTCAAACGCGCCAAAGATGCGCGGGAGAATCTGGGGCTCGATACCGATGCCCGTGTCCTGCACTTCCACGACAAGCCAGGTGCGTCCCTCGATGGTCTCGCGGCGCGAGCGCACAAAGGTCTGCCCGCCGACAGGGGTGAACTTGATGGCGTTCTTGAGCAGGTTCCAAAAAACCTGGGTGAGCCGCGCGGCATCGACGCGGGCGAAGTGATCGTCGGCGTCGAGCTGTTCGTGGCAGATGATCATTTTCTCCGCCGCCTCGTGCGCGCAGCAGGTCTTGATGGCGTGCTCGATGATCGGGCGGATGTCCATGCTCGCGAACTGCAACTCGAGCTTTCCGCGGGCGATGCGGGTGATGTCGAGCATGTCATCGATGAGCCGCGCCTCGAGCTCGATGTTGCGATGAATGGTGTTCATGTCCTCGCGCACGTCCTGGGGCAGGCGCACGTCGCGCTGAAGGGCGGAGACGAGCGCGAGCACGGGCGTGAGCGGGGTGCGCAGCTCGTGGCTGAGGGTGGCGAGGAAGTGGTCCTTGGCGCGGCTGGCGGCTTCGGCGTCGAGGAGTTGGCGTTCGGCGCGGACTTGCTTCATCACGCGCTCGACGGTCGGGGCGACAAGCTCGACGAAGTTCGGCGTCTTCGGGATAAAGTCGCGCACGCCGGCCCGCATCGCTTCGATGACGCGGTTCTCATCGCCAAAACCGGTGACGAGGATCGCCGGCACGTCGCAGCCTTCGGCGAGGAGCGCCCGGTAAAATTCGAGGCCGTTGGTCGGCTCGGCGAGCTGGTAGTCGAGGATGAGCAGGCCGACTTTTCCGGTGCGAAGAATTTCCCGGGCGCGGGCGGTGTCGGCGGCCAGTTCGACGCGGTAGCCTTCGCGCTCCAGCTGCCGGCGCTGCAACTTCCCGATGCCGGGATCGTCTTCCAGTACGAGGATGCTTTCGTCCGGAAGCGGCGTGTTCATGCGTTAGTTACTGGCGTTGCGCGGGCGCTGGACGATTTGCAGGAAAAGACCAAGGCGGCGGATGGCATCGATGAAGCCGTCGTATTCGACCGGCTTGGTGACATAGACGTTGCAGCCGAGTTCGTAGCAGCGATCGATTTCGCGTGGGTCATCGGTGGTGGTGAGCATGATGACGGGGATGCGGTGCGTGGCAGGGTTGGCCTTGATCTGGCGCAGAGCTTCGATGCCATCGATCCGCGGCATATTGATGTCGAGCAGGATGACGAGCGCTTCGCCGAGCGTCTGCTCATGCGAGGTGCCGCGAGAGGCGAGGCAGTCCAGCAGCTCCTGGCCATCGCGGACGCGCAGAAAGCCGTTGAGCAGACCGGCGCGTTCAAGGTTGCGTTGGACGAGTTGGGCGTGCCCATCGTCGTCTTCAGCGAGGAGAATGGTGACTGGATTCATGGTCATGATTTGGGGTGCCAAGCTTAAGCCGTTCTTTCCGCGGGGCAATGCCGGGCAATGGAGAAAGCAGCGGGTTGGCAGGGAAGGCGACGAAGAAGGTGGAGCCTTCGCCTTCGGTCGATTCGACCCAGACTTTGCCGCCGTGCCGTTCGATGACCCGGCGGACGAGCGCCAGTCCCACGCCTTCGCCGGCAGCGACATTGCCGTGCAGCCGTTGGAAGATCGCGAAGACTTTGGGCAGATAGGCTTCGGCGATGCCGAGGCCGTTGTCTTTGACGTAGAAAGTCAGCGCTTTTTCGAGGCCTTCCACTTCGCGCGCCACGGTGCCGATCTCGATGATTCCCGGCCGCTGGGGGTCGAGGTAATTGACGGCGTTGCCGATCAGGTTGGCAAAGATTTGATCGAGCGCGGTCGGGTCCGCCCATACCGCCGGCAGATCCTTGATGGCGATCTGCGCGCCGCGCTCGGTGATCGTGCCGCGCATTGCTTCCACGATGCGATGGATGATGGGCGGGACGTCGACGAGCTTCGGCTGATATTCCAGGCTCCCGGCGCGTGAAAGGCGGAGCAGCGCGTCGATGATATTGGAAAGCCGCGTCACCGCCGTCTGGATGTATTGCACGGATTCCGTGATATCGCGTTCGACGACCAGACGAGCGCGCTCCCGATCGGCCGGTTGCATGTCGCGGTTGAGCATGGATTCAAGTTCGCTCCGGGCGTAGCCGAGTTCCCGGCTGAAACCCTGGAGGTTGACCAGCGGAGAACGGAGATCGTGCGAAACGCTGTAGACGAACATTTCGATTTCCTGATTCTTCTGCTCGAGATCGCTGTTGGCACGGGTGAGCTCCGAGGCCCGCCTTTCCAGCGCTTCCTGATAGACGCGCTCCTTGAGCCGGGCGGTTTTGAGGTGATCGGCGAGGCGATGGAATTGTTCGTCGAGTTCACGGATTTCGTCGCTCCCAGGGACGAGTGAGGGGAGCGTTTCTCCATCGACAATCCGGCGGGTGTTGGCGGTGACGACTTGGATGCGGCCACTGATCTCGCGGCTAAACATGATGGCCGCGAGCGCGCCGATGCCGACGTTGAAGATTAAACCGGCGACCAGAAGCCAGTTCTGAGTCCGGGAAGAGCTGGCGAGGGCCTCGAGTCGTTCGGCATCCTTTTCCTCTTCGACTTTCCTAAAGACGGCCATCGCCTCGCTCAAGGCATTCATCGTCGGCTGGCCGCGAGAGTTGCGCACCGAGTCCCGAAGCGGCTCGATCTGTCCCTGCCTCGCGAGGTCGAACATGGAGTGCTCGTAATCGCGCCAATCGCGGGCGCTTTCGATCACGGCAGAGAAGCGCGCGCTCTGCTCGGGACTGTCCTGGACGAGAAGATTTACTTTCGTTAGAGCCTCATCGATCGCCGAATCGCTGCTCAGCGCCGCATCGGCAAAGGATTGCTTTTCGGTCAGGCCAAAAGCACGCAGGTTGCTCTGCGCGACGAGCAACAGCCTGTAGAGGCGCTCGGTTTCCAGCAGCACGTCCTTGGTGTGGACCGCGATCCGTTGGGCCGCATTGTGATCGGCCTGGCGCTTCATGAGCACTCCGATGAAAAGCGCCTGATAGAGCAACGGCAGCGCCAGAACCAGCAAGCCCTTGCGAAGAATCGTGATGCGGCGGGGCTTCATTGGTCTGGAATCGTCTAGCGCCGGCCTGTCGGGTGCATCAAGTCCGGGAAAAGGAGAGGGCGCGGACCTTGCGGTCCGCGCCCGAGATGGGAAGCGCTGGAAAGCGGCTTAGCTCGCGAGTTCCTCGCCCACGGAGTAGCGGAGGAAGCGCCGGATCACGAGTTCGTCACCGAGTTCCTTGCTCTTGGCCGCGATGAGCTGAGCGATCGTCTGGTCGGGATTCTTGATGAATGCCTGATCGATCAGACAGACGCCGCTGTAGAACTTCTCGATTTTTCCTTCGACGATCTTCTCGATGATGTTCGCGGGTTTACCCGGAGGCACCTGGCCGCGATACACTTCCCGTTCGCGCTCCAGCGTGGCGGCGGGTACGGCGCTGCGATCGACGCTGATCGGATTGGCCGCAGCGATCTGCAGGGTGATGTCGCGGACGAGCTGCTTGAAGGCTTCCGTGGTCGTGGTTTCGTCCTTGTTCGCGCCGACTTCGACGATCACGCCGACTTTGCCGCCGGTGTGGATGTAAGCGGCGACGGCTCCGTGACCGGTCACTTCCACGCGGTCGCTGCGACGGATGAGGATGTTCTCGCCGATCTTCTGGACGAAGGCGACGCGGTCGGATTCCAGATCGGCGCCGGGTTGGCCGGCGATCTTCTTCGCGGTCTCTTCGGTAAAGGCTTTGAAACTGTCGTTCTTGGCCACGAAGTCCGTCTCGCAGTTGATCTCGACGAGCACGCCGACTTTCGCACCGGGCAAAATGGCTTGGGCGATGACGCCTTCCTTGGCGTCGCGATCGGCTTTCTTGGCCGCGCTGGCCGCGCCTTTTTTGCGCAGCACATCGACGGCGGCTTCGAGGTCGCCATTGGTTTCGGCGAGGGCGCGTTTGCATTCCATCAAGCCCGCGTTGGTCTTTTCGCGGAGGGTCTTGACGAGTTGGGCGTCGATGACGGTGACAGTGCTCATAGGGATGGTGGGATGGCTAGGGTGGTAAAAACGAAGAGACGAGAGCGGGAGCCCTCGTCTCTCCTAAATGGGGTTGAGAGGGTCGCGAGTTATTCGCTGACGCCCGCGAGCGCTTCCTGATCCTTCTTCGTGCGGCCGGTCTGCGCGGAGACCATGGCGTCCACGAGTTTCTGCAGGACGATGCGGATGGCGCGGATGGCGTCATCGTTTCCGGCGATCGGATAGTTGATCAACTCCGGATCAGCGTTGGTATCAACGATGGCGACGGTCGGGATCTTGAGGCGCTTCGCTTCGGCGACGGCGATGCCTTCGCGCATGGTGTCGATGATGACCATCGCGTCAGGGAGCTTCTCCATGTCGCGGATACCGTCGAGGTTGCGGCGGAGTTTTTCGCCCTCGCGCTTGACCGCGGCGATCTCCTGCTTGCCCATCTTGCTGTACTCGGGCTGCTTCTCGAGGTTCTCGATATACTTCATCCGGGCGATGCTCTTGCGGATCGTCGCAATGTTGGTCAGCGTGCCGCCGAGCCAGCGCTGATTGACGTAAAACTGTCCGCAAGCGAGGGCGGCTTCCTTGATCGCTTCCTGCGCCTGCTTTTTGCAGCCGACGAAGAGCACCTTGCCGTTGCGCGAGGCAACCTTGCTCAGAAACTCGGTGGCTTCATCGAGTTGCTCGACGGTTTTGCCGAGGTTGATGATGTAGATGGCGTTGCGCTTCTCGAAAATGAACGGTTTCATCTTCGGATTCCAGCGTTTGGTCTGGTGGCCAAAGTGGACACCAGCCTCGAGAAGTTCCGTCATCAATTCAGTGGACATAGAGATATGGGGCGTAGAGCGGGCAGAAAGAAAATGGGCGCACTTTGTAAAGGCGGAGTCGGGGGAACGCAAGGGGTAATCTGTGAAAGTTTCTCCCGGTCACGGGCGTCAACGAGCGGCTAGCGCTGCGGAGCGCCAGACCCACGGGATACTGAGCAGGGCTGCGACGTTCCAGCCAAGAAAGAACAGCCGCATCTGCCATGGCGCGTAGGGTCGATCCCGCCACAGGAACGAAGCGTCAGTGGCAAAGAAGAACGCGCCGCCAGCGAGAAACGCCGCCATCCGCGGATCGCTGGCCGCTTGCCAGATCAGGAGCGCCTCGACGACCAGCAGGCTGATCATCAGCGCTTTTGCCGGAAGGATTCCGATGACGACCGCCGTGGTGCGCCGACCCACGGAACGGTCCGGCTCGAGGTCCATGATTTCGCCGAATAGATGGGAGTGCATGGCGAAGAGCGCGCCGAAGACAAAGGTGAACCACGGCGCCTGCGGCACTTGGTTCAGCCAGCTGCTCAGGACAAAGACGAGCAGGTAACCGGTTTGGTTGAGCAGGTCGAAGCCGGGGCGGCCTTTGAAACCGATGCGCGGCCAAGTTGTAGAGCGCGGTGGCGGCGGCGAGCGCGGCGAACCAAGCCAGCGCCGGCCAACCGAGCAGCCACGCGAAAAGGAGGACGAACGGCGCCTGCACGAGCGCAATCCGCGACCGCAGTCGGTCGCTCTGTTCCGGCGTGGGCCGGGCGCCGAAGAGGAAGGAGTCCTTGCGCGGGTTCAGCCGGTCGGTCTCGAAATCGACCACGTCATTCCAGCGATAGATCATCATCCCCAGTGGGAAGGTAACGTAGAACAGACCGAACCAAAATTCCGCGGTGCCAAACACTTCCCTCTGCCCCAGCGGCAGAAGATAGAACCAGATCGAGGTCAGCCAGAAACCGGGCCGGGAGACTTTCAGCAGGAAGCGTAGCTCAGCGAGCGCGGCCTTCACTGTAGTACGGCGGGCCTCCCTCTTCGGTGTTGAATCCGCAAACCGCGTTGGGCGACCCGCTTCAATGCGCTAGAAAACCGGGGCGGGGGCGGTTCGCGCAAACTCTTCTCGCATGACAGGCCGACGGGTCGGCTCGGATAGAAAGTCCCGCAAAGTCTCGGCCAGTTGTGCACCCGGCACAGCATCATAGGCGATGGCCACGCCGTTGCCATTCCAGATTGCCTTGGAATAATTGCTGTAGGGCGGCCGAAAATCCGTGCAGCGCCCCGGATGCAGAACCATCGAGGAAACACCCTCATAAGCTGCCACCTGGGCAAGGGCAGACATGTTGCCCAGAAAACGCGAAGCCGTGGCAACCAGAGTGAATGCGGCCGGTGCGGAAAGGTTTTTCAGCACGGTCACATTTGGCAGGTCGCACGGGAAGCGCTCCTTTTTCACCCGCCCGTCCGCCGCCACATAGTCGGCGGAGATCACAAAAATTCGCGTTTCCGGCGGCACCGCGCGGAGCGCCGCGCGCACGAGATCGCAGGCTTCATCCGGCCAATCCCCCCATCCGCGTCCGAAGGGATGAATGACCACATGCCCGCGGGAGGCAATGATGTTGGGCGCATGAAAAATGGCCGAGAGGGGTGGCTTCGCGTTGGCGCGTCAGTTGCTGCTTCTCTTCTACTCCACAGAGAGCGAAAAGCCGTCGATTCACCTCACCTCCGTCCAGCTTGGCGCGCAAAAAATCCATATAGATATGTCCCACGTCGCACACCACGAGATTGCCGTGGTTTACGTGGAAGCGGAAGAATTCCAGGGCTGATGGATTGTGGCACCAGCACAGGATAAAGGTTGGCTCCGAGAGTGCGGATAGAGCTTCGTACTTGTTTGTCCGATAAAAACGCCGCGCGACATCCCCCAGGCCGCCCCCGACAAAAAAAGAAGGGGCGGGCGCTCATAGGGCCAGCGGTTCGTCGTCGAAAATCACTTCTCCGTGTTTCAGGTAGGATTGGTAGCTTACTGAGCATTCCAAAACAGCTTCACATCTAAAGGTTAAGTGGTTAGCTATAAGGAATGCCGAGAAAGTCATTGAAGTTAGTTAGTGGACGCCGGGAGCGGCAGGAGAAACGTCGAATGGAAGCGGCCAAGTTCTTTGCGGCCGGGCACACCCGCGCCGAAGTCGCCGTGCTCTGCGGGGTGAGTTGGCGCGCGGCCCATGAATGGTACCGCGCCCGGAGCAAGGACGGCGCGGAGGCGCCCGAGGTGAGGGGTTTCCTGCAGCATCTCCAACAACATATTCCCGGAAAGCTGCTGGTCATCTGGGACGGCTTGCCAGCACACCGTTCCAAGATAGTGGCCGATTATTTGGCCACGACCCAAGGTCGCGTCTGGGTGGAACGTCTGCCTGGCTATGCCCCGGAACTCAATCCCATCGAATACCTGTGGGGTTATGCCAAGGGCAACGATCTGGCCAACTTCGCGCCCAAAGAACTGTGGGAATTGAGTCGCGCCGCACGCAAGGCTTTCGCTAGAGTCCGCAAGGTCAAGCGCTGCCTGCGGGCCTTCTGGATACAGTCGGATTTGAATCTCGAAGGGCTATGAACCTTTTTTGGAATGCTCAGTAAACGTCGATTCCGAGGTATGGCTGGCGACGCGTGCGGCGGTGGAAGCGGCGGGGTACACGGAGATCCGAACTTATGTGTCGGGAGAGGGGGGCGATTCTTCGCCTCGGGAAGTAATTCTCGGATCGGCCGAAAAGGCTGTGGAGCCTGTCTCGTCAAATATCCCGACGAAGTGGAGCGGTTGTGCGGGTGCGGTAGCGCGGCCAGCGTTGCGAACCACCCCGCAACCGGTGAGTCGAGCAGCCTACTTTCCGAATTCCGCGCCGCGCGCTTCGATCAGTTTGGTGACGAAGCTGGTGTTGTAATGCCCGCGCACGAAATCCGGGTCGTGCATGATCGCCTGCTGGAAGGGGATCGTGGTCTTGATCCCGCGGATGAGATATTCGTCGAGGGCGCGGCGCATGCGCTGGATAGCGTGTTCGCGGGTCGTGCCCATGCCGATGACTTTGGCGATCATCGAATCGTAATGCGGCGGCACGGTGTATCCGGCGTAAACGTGCGAATCGATGCGGATGCCGCGGCCCCCGGGCGCGTAGTAGAGTTCGATCTTGCCCGCGCAAGGCTGGAAATTGTTGAAGGGATCCTCGGCGTTAATCCGGCACTCGATGGCGTGATACCTCCGCTTGGCGTTGTGCATCCAGTGCGAAAGCGGTTCGCCGGCGGCGATCTTGATCTGCTCTTTCACGAGATCGCAGCCATACGCTTCCTCGGTGATGCAGTGCTCCACCTGGATGCGCGTGTTCATCTCCATGAAGAAATAATTGCCGCGATCATCCATCAGGCACTCGATCGTGCCTGCGCCGACGTAGCCGACTTCCCGGGCCAATTTCACGCAGTCGTTGCCCATCCGCTCGCGGATTTCATCGGTCATGATCGGCGAAGGCGTTTCTTCGATGATCTTCTGGTTGCGCCGCTGCATCGAGCAGTCGCGTTCGCCGAGATGGACGACATCGCCGTGCGAGTCGGCCATGATTTGGAATTCGATGTGGTGCGGGTTCTCAATCAGCTTCTCGATGTAAACGCCGGAGTTGCCGAACGCCTTTTCCGCCTCCTGGCGCGCGGCGTGATAACCGGCGACCAGGGAGCCGTCATTGTGCGCCGGGCGCATGCCGCGTCCGCCGCCGCCGGCGGTGGCTTTGATCATCACCGGATAACCAATTTCCCGTCCGATCCGGAGCGCGTCCTTTTCAGTTTCAACAATGCCCTCGGAGCCGGGCGTGACCGGCATGCCGGCGCGCTTGGCCGTGGCGCGGGCGCTGTTCTTGTCGCCCATGGCGCGGATCGCCGCGGCGGGTGGCCCGATGAACTTGATATTGCAGCTCGCGCAGACATCCGCGAAGTGCGCGTTCTCGCTCAGAAATCCGTAACCGGGATGAATGGCGTCGACGTCGCCGATTTCCGCCGCGCTGATGATGCGGTCGATCTTCAGGTAGGACTGATTGCTCGGCGGCGGCCCGATGCAGATCGCCTCATCGGCGAGTTGCACATGGAGCGAATCGACGTCCGCTTCCGAATAAACGGCCAGCGTTTTCACGCCGAGTTCCTTGCAAGCGCGGATGACGCGGAGCGCGATTTCGCCGCGATTGGCGATGAGGACTTTTTTGAACATGGGGCGCTTACCGCACCTTGAAGAGGACCTGCCCGTACTGCACGGGCTTGCCATTTTCGGAGATCACCTCGGCGATGACGCCCCGGATCTCGGCTTTGATCTCGTTCATGACCTTCATCGCTTCCATGATACAGACCACGGTGTCTTCGGTCACTTCCTGGCCGACGCTGACGAAAGGCGGCAATTCCGGGGAGGCGGAGGCGTAGAACGTCCCGACCATCGGGGAGGTGATCTCGCGAAGTGGGCTGACTTCAGCAGGCGCGGCAGGCGTGGGCGCGCCCGAGACCGCACCCGTCGACGAGATCGCGGCGGGGAGGGCGGCGGGTGCCGCCGTGGTGATGACAGGCTGGAAGTCGGTTCCCTTCTTTAGGGTGATTTTGAAGCCTTCCTTCTCCATTTTGAATACGGAGAGGTCATTTCTCCTCATCAGGGCGATGAGTTCTTTGATTTCTTTTAAGTCCAAGGTGTTGATGGGGCTCCGGTTGAGAGAGGCGGATGCTATGCGCCGTCTGCAAACGAGGTCAAGCCCCTCGGATTCGGGTGGGCCACGCGTCGCGGAAACAAATAGCCATGCATGTATGGCAACGATGCCATACCGTGGTCTTTATGAAGATGACCATGCATATTGATGAGGACATCCTCGCCGAAGTGGTCAAGATCACCGGCGTGGAGAGCAAAACCAAAGCAGTCGAGACAGCCCTCACGGAAATGGTCCGGAGATACCGGCTCAAGGAAATCGGCAAAAAGGGCCTCGGGCTCACGTCCGAGGAACTCAAGGACGCTTGGGAAGATCCCTTTCATGAGGAGAGCCTGAAGGCAGCCGAAGCTCCTGCTATTTATGGCCGGAAGAGCGCTCGTCGATAGCAGCTTTTTCATCGACCGGCTCCGCGCGGGGCGCGATCCGCTGAAGGAGCTGGCGGCCCACTCCGACGACTGGGAGTTGCTCACCTGTGGGGTCGTGCAGATGGAAGTGTTGCGCGGTATGAAAGACAAAAATGCGCATCGGCGAATGGCGGACTACATGCGCTGCATGCTTTATCTGCCGACGTTGAATAGCATTTGGGAGCGAGTCACGGCGCTGGCTTGGACCCTCGATCGTCGGGGTAAGGTGGTGCAAGTCACCGATCTGGTCATCGCCGTTTGTGCGCTCGACGCCGAGGCTGCAGTGCTGACGTTGGACGGGGATTTCGCGCGCGTGCCCGGGCTCCGCACACTTCAGACGCTGGGCTGAGGAAGTCGCTCAGAGCGCGGCCCGCAGCGCGGTCACCGCGCTGTCGATTTCCGCTTCGGTGTTGTAAAGGTGCGGACTGAAGCGCAGGAAGTCGCGATTTTCCCGGTCGTGGCGCAGCGAGGCGATGACGCCGGCTTGTTCCAAGGCGGCAAACAGCGCCGTGCTGCCTGCAGTCGCGTGACTAAAAGTGGTGATGCTGCTGGCATGGGTGCCTTCCCGCGCTCCGAGAATCTGAAAACCGAGCGGTTCGATCCGGGCGACCAGATACGCCTTTAATTCCAACAGTCGCGCGGCGATACGCTCGTGACCGAGCGTCAGGAAAAAATCCAACGCGGCTTTCATTCCAGCGATTCCCGCGATGTTGAGTACCCCGGGTTCGTAGCGCTGCGCGGTCGGGAGAAAGCGGATTTCGTCGAGCGCGTTGAAGTTCGGCGAGACGACGTTCCACGCGCCGAGGAGCGTCGGGCGCAGCAGGTCGAAGTGCGCGCGCTTTACATAAACGATGCCGATCGCCAGCGGTCCGAGCATCCACTTGTGCGCGTCTGCGCTCAGGAAATCGACGTGTGCCTTTTCGACATCGAGGGGAAAAGCGCCGAGCGTTTGGATGGCATCGAGGGAAAAGAGAACGCCGCGTTCGTGCAGCAGAGCACCGATGGTTTCGACATCGATGCGATAGCCGCTGAAGAAATGACAACTGGCCAGCGCGACGAGGCGAGTGCGAGGCGTGAGCGCCGCGGCGACGAGTTCGGGCGTGATTTCGCCCGGCCCGGCGGGTGCGAGATAACGCACAATCACGCCGCGCCGCCGGAGCTCGATCCACGGATAAACGTTCGCTGGATAATCGCCGTGGTAGCAGAGCACTTCGTCGCCCTCACGCCACGGCAGCCCGTTGGCAAAGAGCGAGAGGCCGAGCGACGTCGGCCCGAGCAGTGCGATTTCTTCCGGCTGCGCGCCGATGAATTCCGCGCACGTTTTCCGCGCGCCTTTGATGTCGCGCGCCACATCGGCGAAATCGACGAAATGCTCCGCGGAGCGCCGTGTCTGATGGCAAATGGCATCGGCGACAAAACCCGCCAGCGGAGCGACCGCGCCGTGCGCGAAGAAAATTTTCTCGCGGCAGATCGGGAAAAGTTCCCGCCGCTGCGCTTCATCCGGGAAGAGATTCATTCTTCTCCGGGCGCGCCAGCGGGTTGGCTCGCCGGCAGCGGAATCTCCGGGTTAGCCAATTTCGTGCTGATCGTAATCTCCCGGTAGATCGTCTTTTCTCCGGTTTCCGCATCCACCACGACCCGTTCCCGCGCAGAAAAATTCGGCGGCGGAGGCGGGACGAATTTTGGTTTGGGGCGGATTTGCGAAATCAGCATAAACACGCCGATGTGGGCCACGAAGACGCCCATTGCGATGCAGAGCAACAGGCGGAGATTCACCGTTTGCGGGTTTGTTCCGCTTCCTCGATGAGCTGCCAGAAGCCTTTCTGCTGGCCGAGCTGATCGTCCTCGTTCATCGGCAGCTTGGTGCGGAAGAGGAAATCGCGGATGGTGTTTTTGTGGAGCACGCGATGCACGGTGATTCCTTCGTCGCGGCGCTCGAAATAGATGCGGTAGTCCTTTGCGCGGTAGCGAAAGAGCCGTTTGCCGTCGCGCTCCACGGCGCCGAATTTCGTCATGTCGAGCTGATCGAGATCCTCCGGGAGAAACTGAAATTCGGTGAGCAGATCGAGCTGCATTTCCTTCGGCAAAGCGGCCATCTCGGCAGCGCTGATTTCATTGAAGACGATTTGGAGCACGGGGAGAAAATTTACGGATGCGGATTGGCGATGAAGGATAACCGAAGGCGACGGCCGCGCCACCTTCTCACCAAATCGGAAATCATAAATTCCTAAATCACAAATAGACGCGCTCGACGCGCTGCCCGATGCCGGTGAAAATCTCCCACGGAATCGTTCCGGCCTTCTCCGCCAGCTCCGCGGCGAAAATTTCCTCCCCATCTTGCCGCCCGAGCAACACCACGTCCTCACCGGCCATGACTTCCGGCAGCGCGCTGACGTCGACCATGATTTGATCCATCGTGACGCGGCCGAGTACGGGGCATCGGTGTCCGCGGATCAGCACCGCGGCGCCGCGATTGGAAAGGTGGCGCTGATAACCGTCGGCATAACCCACGGCGAGCGTGGCCACGCGCATCGCCGTCGGCGTGATGAATGTCCGCCCGTAGCTGATTCCGTGGCCGGCGGGCACTTCACGGACGAGCGTGATCCGCGTCTTCCAAGTCATCACGGCCCGGAGCTTCGGCTGAAATTCCGGCAATGGCGCGCTGCCGTAGAGGAGCAGGCCGGCGCGCACCATATCGCCCGCCTGCGCGGGGTAACCGATGAGACCGGCGCTGTTTTCGACATGCACCAGCGGTTGATCGAGCCCGAGCGTCCGCAAGTCCGCGACGGCGCGGTAAAAGTGCGTGAGTTGCTCGCGGGTGAAGGCGTCGTCTTCATCGGCCACCGGCAAATGCGAAGCCAGACCGGTGATCGTCAATCCGCGAAGCGCCTGGATTTTTCGAACGACGGTGAGCACATCGCTTTCCTCGATGCCGATCCGGCCCATCCCGGTATCGAGTTTCAGATGCACCGCTAACGGAGCGGCACCCGCCAGCGCGGCGAAGGCTTCGGCTTCTGCAAAATTCGAAACGCTCGGAATGAAACGCGCCGACGCGATGCGCGCCCGCTCTTCCGGCAGCGCCGGACCGAGGATGAAGACCGGCGTTTCGGCCACATGCCGCCGCACCTCTTCGGCTTCCGTGACGTTCGCCACCCCGAACATTTCCGCGCGATCCGCGACCGCCCGCGCCACCTCGCCCGCGCCGTGACCGTAGGCATTCGCTTTCACCACAGCCATCATTTTCACCCCCGGCCCGATCTGCGCCCGCACCGCCGCTGCATTGTGCCGCAAGGCCTCCCGATCGATCTCCGCCCAGCAGCGCCGCGCGTGGTCGGTCGTCTTCACGCCGGGAGCTTCTGGACAGGATTCGGTCGTTCCACCAGCGCCTTCAGATTCTCCAACCCCCGCGCGAAATCGCGCCGGATCATCCCGCGCATCAGCAGGTCGAAGTAGCGTCGATAAGGATTCTCCGCGCGGGCCCAGGTGCATTTCCAGACGAGCCGCGTGCAGGCGCCATCGCGCTGGAGTTCGATCCGTCCGACGAGTCGATAGGCGCCGTCGTTGAGATCGACCTCATAGTCGATGCGGTGGTCGGTTTCGCTTTTCACAATCCGCATCACGCCACTCATCCGGCAGCCTTGCCAGCGCTGCTCGGCACCGGCGCCGGCGGTGGGGTCGCTGCAGGAAAAATCGAGCTGATCGCGCTGACTCCACGCCGTCCAGAGGGGCCAGTTGCGGAGATCGTTTAGAAACGGAAAGACCGCGGCGGGCGGCGCCAAAATCGTGATCCGCCGTTCGACGCGGGGGCGTCGCCGGAGGAAAAATGGGAACACGAGCAGAAAGACGGCGAAGAGGAGGAAGCGAAAACGCGGAGATTGCACAGGACGTGGAGGACGGTGAATGCGATTTATCGGCGGAACGCGCCCGCTGTCCAGAGCGGCTTCAGGCTCGGTAATGCTTGGGCTAGACAGATATTCGCCGACAACCCATTGTCCCGCGCTTACATCATCCACCGAATCATGCCGAAAATTTCTCCGCTCCTGACCGCCGCCGCACTGAGTCTTTGTGCCGCCCTGGCCTTTGCGCAGGAGGCGCCATCCATCGAAAAGGCGCCCGAGCCCGTGAAGAAAGCGGAAGAAATCCAGTTGGCGCAGAACACCGCGGTGCCCCGTCCGAAGCCCAAACCGCCGGCGGCCGACACCGCCGAGGCGCCCATCCCCGAAATCATCTCCACGCCGAAACCCAAAAAGCCGGGCTTCTTCAAGAGGCTCTTCGGACCGCGCAAACCCAAGGAAGAAGCGACGCCCACGCCGCCGCCCGCTTCCACGCCGACCCCCACGCCGCGCAAAACCGCGCGCCCCGCGGCCGCCACTCCCCAACCGGAAAAAATCAAAACAGGCGCCTCGACTGCCCCTGCCAAACCGGACATGCCGGTCGTGGCGGCTCCGACTTCGGCGAAAACCACCGCCAAGGCGACGCCGAAACCGAAGCCGGTGGCCGAGCCGCCTGCGGATACCGACCCCGATGTGCAGGAGAAGTTCCGCTTCGATCAGGCGAAAGTGAAAGCCATGGAAGACCCGCAGGTCAAAGCCCTGAAGGCGAAGGCGGACAATGCGGCGACCGAGGAAGAATCCAGCAAGGCGCTCCGCGCCTACAACAAAGCGCTTTTCGAAAAAATCCGGAAGATCGACAAGACGGTTGCCGAACGCGCCACGCGCCTCGAGGCGGCCATCCTGAAGCGGCTTAGCGAGTAGCGGGAGCCGCGGGCGGAATGGGCGCCGCCGCTGCGGTGGCGGAAGTCGCGATGATAGTCGGATCGGGAACCGGCGGTGGAGGGTCCAATGGCCCACGATGCGTGATGATCGCCGCGGCGATAGCGCTGGCCACCGCTTCGCGATAGGCCGGGCTGGCGCAGCGCGAACCTTCCCGTGGATTGCTGAAAAAACCGCCCTCGACGAGCACCGCCGGATATTCGTTTTTGCGCAGTACCCAAAAGTTCGCCGTCTTCACTCCACGCGAACCCACGCCGGGCAGCGACGTGATATTGCTCTGAATTCGTTCAGCGATTTTGCGCGAGGGCTTCGATTTGTAAAAGGTCTCGACACCGGCCGCATTCCGGTTGCTGGCGTGGTTGTAATGCAGGCTGACGAAGATCGCGTTTTCCTGGCTGTTCGAAATGCGGGTCCGCTTGCCGAGCGCGATGAAATAATCGCCACGGCGCGTCAGCACCGTATTGAATCCCGCGGCCCGCAACTTCGGATCGAGCCGCAGCGCGGTGTCGAGCGCCGCACTTTTTTCCAGCCCCGCCCAGCGCGAACGGGCGCCGGTGTCGTGTCCGCCGTGGCCGGCATCGATGACCACCGTGCGAAACGTGCGGCTCGTGTTCTTCACGCGCACGCCCGACTCGCAACCGGTCAGCCAAGGCAGCGCGAGCGCGAGCAGCAGCACGCTTCGTCGGAAATGGGGTCGCTTGCTTTCCTGTGGTCGGTTGGCGATGGTCGGAAGAATGCTGCTCATGAAAAAAATCCTGCGGTGGACGAATGCGGCCTTACTCATCGCAGCCGCGATTCCCTGTCAAGCCGCCGAACCTCCCAAGCCTGTGACCACGCCCACTTTCACCAACCGCCTCGCGAAGGAAAAATCACCGTATCTGCTCCAGCATCAGCACAACCCGGTCGATTGGTATCCGTGGGGCGAGGAGGCCTTTGAAAAAGCGCGCCGCGAAGGCAAACCGATCTTCCTCTCGATTGGCTATTCGACGTGTCACTGGTGCCACGTCATGGCGCACGAAAGTTTTGAAAATCCGGAAATCGCCAAGCTGATGAACGCGCTGTTTGTGAACGTGAAAGTGGATCGCGAGGAGCGTCCGGATGTGGATCGCGTTTACATGACCTACGTGCAGGCGAGCACCGGCGGCGGCGGCTGGCCGATGAGCGTTTTCCTCACGCCCGATCTCAAACCCTTCTTCGGTGCGACCTATTTTCCGCCCGAGGATCGTTACGGACGGCCCGGTTTTCCCAAGGTGCTGCAGCAGCTTTCCGATGCCTGGACCAAGGATCGCGAAGGCGTGACCAAAGCGGCAAACAACGCCATTGACGCGCTTCAGGAATACGCCGGTGGCGGCGCGCCGAAAGCCGCCGCCGCGGGCCGCGAGGCGATCACCGCCTGTCTCAATCAGCTCACGCAAAGCTTCGACGAAGAACTCGGCGGCTTCGGCGGCGCGCCCAAATTCCCGCGTCCGGTCACGCTCAATTTTCTCTTCCGCGTGGCCGCGCGCGAAGGCGGCGCCTCGCGGGATGGCAAGGCCGCGCTCGGCATGGCGGTCGTCACGCTGCGCGAGATGGCCGAAGGCGGCATGCACGATCACCTCGGCGGCGGCTTTCATCGTTACTCCGTGGACAAATTCTGGCACGTCCCGCACTTCGAAAAAATGCTCTACGATCAGGCACAGCTTGCGTCGTCGTATCTAGACGCTTTCCAGCTCACCCGCGCCTCCGGGTTCGAGAAAACCGCGCGGGACACGCTCGACTACGTGCGCCGCGAGATGACCGATCCCGCGGGCGGATTCTACTCCGCCGAGGACGCCGACAGCCTGCTCGAACACGGCAAGACCGCACACGCGGAGGGCGCCTTTTACGTCTGGACGAAAGATGAGATCGACCGCGTGCTGGGCGAAGAGGCGGCGGCGATTTTCAATCGGTTCTACGGCGTCGAAGAGAAGGGCAACGCACCGGCTGGCGCGGATCCGCAGGGCGAATTCACGGGCAAAAACATCCTCATCCAGCGCTTCACCACCGCGGAAGCGGCCACCCATTTTCAAAAGACCGAAGACGAAATCGCCGCCTCACTCGCCGCCTCGCGCAAGATCCTTTTCGAGCTGCGCGCCAAACGTCCACGCCCGCATCTCGACGACAAGATCATCACCGCGTGGAACGGCCTGATGATCTCCGCTTTCGCGCGCGGCGCGCAGGTGCTCGACGATCCCGGCTACCTCGAATCCGCACAGAAGGCGGCGAAATTCATCCGCGCGAAGCTGACCACCAAGGACGGCAAGCTGCTGCGCAACTACCGCCAGGGAGCGAGCGAAATTGAGGGGTTCGCGGAAGATTACGCCTACCTGATTCAGGGCCTGCTCGACCTTTACGAAGCCGACTTCGATACCGCTCATTTGCAGTGGGCCGACGAACTTCAGGTGCGCATGAACCAGCTCTTCGGCGACGCTGAGCACGGCGGATTTTTCAGCGTAGTGAAAGACGCGCCGAACATCCTGCTGCGCATGAAGGAGGACTACGACGGCGCCGAGCCGTCGCCCAATTCCATCGCCGCGCTGAACCTGTTCCGCCTCGCTCAGATCAAGGGATCGCCGGAGTTTTACGAGCAGGGCAAAAAGACCGTCGCCGCGTTCGCCGAACAGATCGCCCGCGCGCCCGTGACGCTCCCGCAGATGCTCGTCGCGCTCGACGCGTCGCTGGCTAAGCCGCGCCAGGTCGTCATTGCCGGCCCGCGCGACGACCCTGCGACGCGCGCGCTGCTCCGTGAAGTCCACGGGCGGTTCCTGCCCGATAAAATCCTGCTCCTCGCCGACGGCGCCGCGGGCCAGCAGTGGCTCGGGGAGAAGCTCGAATTCATCCGCACCGTCACGCCGATCGACGGCCAACCCGCCGCCTATGTTTGCGAGGATTTCGTCTGCCAGCTTCCTACGACCGAGGTGGCGAAGTTGCGCGAACTGCTCGCGAAATAGCGCGCGTGGGGGACGCTTAGCGCGTGGGCGGGAGGAAAAGCCTGGGCGCGGCGCGGCAAGCCACGTTCCGGCGGTGCCTAGTCGCCGAAGCTAATCCCGACCGCGCGGGCCGTCTGGACCATCTGGCTCTCGGGTTGGACGACCTTGATCCGATGCACAGCGTCCGCGATCGGCACGCTGAGCGTCTGGTAGTTTTGATAGCTGACCATCTGACCGAACTTGCCTTCGGCGATCAATTCCACGGCTTTGACTCCGAAACGCGTGCCGAGAATGCGGTCGAGTGTGGTCGGCGCGCCGCCGCGCTGGAGATGGCCGAGCACGCAGGTGCGCGTTTCCTTGCCGGTCCGCCCGGCGATTTCGCGGGCAACGGCCTCGCCGATGCCGCCCAGTTTGTCTTCGCCGCCCTCGTTCGCCCGCGCGCGCAGGTGCCCGTCTTTTTCCGTGGCACCTTCGGCGACGACGATGAGCGTGCTCAGGCAACCTTCCGCATCGCGCTTCCGCACCGCTTCGGCCACGCGCTCGTAGTCAAAGGGAATCTCCGGGATCAGGATGATGTCGGCGCCGCCGGCGAGTCCGCCGTAAAGTGCGATCCAGCCGGCGTGACGGCCCATGACTTCGATGACCATGGCGCGTTTGTGACTGCTGGCGGTGGTGTGCAGGCGGTCGAGCGCGTCGGCCACGCAAGCGACGGCGCTGTCGAAGCCGAAGGTCGTGGCGGTCGCTTCGAGATCGTTGTCGATCGTTTTGGGGACGCCGATCATCGGCAGTCCGGCTTCGTGGAGTTGGAGCGCGGTGGTCAGCGAACCGTCGCCGCCGATGGCGATGACCGCGTCGATCTGCAGGCGGCGCAACGTTTCGCGCGCCTGTTCGACGATCTCCTTGGGAATCTCGGTGCGGGTTCCGTCGCCGACTTTGGCGACAAAGTGCCCGCGATTCGTCGTGCCGATGATGGTCCCGCCGAGCTGCATGATGCCGGCGGTGCGGGCGACGGTGAGGGGGATGAAATCGCCCGGCGGCAGCAATCCCTCGAAGCCATCGACGAAGCCGAAGACTTTCCAGTTCCGATTGGCGGCGGCGCGGACGACGCCGCGCAGCACCGCATTCAAGCCGGGGCAGTCTCCCCCGCTGGTCAAAACTCCAATACGTTTCGGTGCCTGCATAGGTCGGTCTAGCGCGTCGGCTTCCAGCCTTTGGCTGGCCGGCCCGCCGCGACCCAGGCCTCGTAATCCTGCCAGCCGCGGGCGAGGAGCGACCGGGAAAGCGGAAAGCGGTCGTTGGCGCCGAGCACCACGACGTTGATCCGGCGCGGGGTGATGAAATGTTTGCCGCCTTCCTCGCGGCTCTCGGGCGGCTTGGCCGCGGAGATGATGAGGCACTGGCCGGCGCGGGCGGTGGTGCCGGTCTTCACCCCATCGATGTCGTTCACGCCGAGGAGTTCGTTGGTGTTGCGGAGGAGATAGTTGGAGAGTTCGCCGCTCGCGGTGGTGATGGTGATCTTGCGTTCGCGTTGCGAGACGTGGAAACGGAACGCCGAATTTTCCATGGCGTAAGCGGTCAGACGGGCGAGATCCTCGGCGGTCGAAGTCGGCACCGTGCGCTCCAGATTATCGAGGCCGTGCGGGTTGAGAAACTTCGTCTTCAGCATGCCCCGGGCCCTGGCGAGGGCGTTCATCTGGACGACGAAGGCATCGACGGGCGAGGTGCCGCGGTCGGTGCTCAAGGCCCGGCCCACATGGTCGGCGAGTGTTTCCGCGGAGACATTGTCGGACTGCATGAGCGCGGCGTAAAGGAGGTCGCGCAGGGAGACGCGATCGCCGGGCTGAAGGCCGACGCCCTGTCCGCCGCCGAGGCGCGCCGCGCTGTTCGGCACGGTGGCGAGTTGATTGAGTTCGGCGTTGCTCGCGGTGGACCAGTCGAGCACCACCATGGCTGTGGCCACCTTGGTCAGACTGGCGATGGGGCGTTTCTTCTGTCCGTTCAGCGAATCCAGGATGAAGCCGGTCGTGTTGTCGGAAATGACATACGCGGCGGCGTCCTGGGAGCGGGCGGGGACGGCGAAGATGAGAGCAGCGAGGACGGCGAAAGCAGTCGCAAATTTCGTGAGAACCATGGATCGGGCGGCATACTAGCGGGCTGCGACCGCTTGGCAAGGCGGGGGTGCCGGAGGTCGGTCGCGTGCGGTCTATTTCGGCGCGGAGGCGACTTTGATCTTCGAGTAGGCGCGCTTGGCCGGCCGTCCGGTGCGGCGCGCTTTGGATTCGCCCAGGGCCATGGCCATGAACTCCTCCTGACTGCTGCGGACCTCGGCGTCCTTTCTCGTGGACGGCCGACGATAGGTCCCATCGCTGGCCAGCAAGCTCGCCTTGACGTTGTCCGCGAGCAGAACGTGCAGGATCTGGTGGGTGATCCGGTCCCGCAGCGCGGGATCTTCGATTGGGAAAATGACCTCGATCCGGCGGAAGAAATTGCGTGGCATCCAGTCGGCGCTGCCGACATAGACCTTTGGCGTGCCGGCGTTCTCAAAATAGAAAACGCGCGAATGTTCGAGGAATCGCCCGACGATCGAACGCACGGTAATATTCTCGCTGACACCTTCCACTCCAGGCCGCAGACAACAAATGCCGCGGACGATGAGGTCGATTTTTACCCCGGCCTGCGAGGCTTCGTAGAGCGCCTCGATGATTTCGCGGTCCACCAGCGAGTTCATCTTGGCGATGATCCGCGCGGGCTTTTTCGCGGCGGCGTTTTCGCGTTCGTGTTTGATTAGCGCCATCATCGTGTCGTGCGTGGTGAACGGCGAAATGATGAGCTTCTTCGCGCCCTGGAAATGGCTGATGCCGGTCAGGAGATTGAAGAAATTCGTGGCGTCTTCCCCGAAGTCCGGCTGGGCGGTGAAGAGCGAAAGATCGGTGTAAAGCTTCGCGGTGCTGGGGTTGTAGTTGCCGGTGCCGAGATGGACGTAACGGCGCAAGCCGTCTTCGTCGCGGCGGACGACGAGCGAGACTTTGCTGTGCACTTTGTGATGCACGATGCCGTAGACGACGTGGACGCCTGCTTCCTCGAGTTTGCGTGCCCACTGGATGTTGTTCGCTTCGTCGAAGCGCGCCTTCAGTTCGGTGACGGCGGTGACCTGCTTGCCTTTTTTTACCGCATCCATGAGCGCGCCGACGATGCGCGGATCGCCGCCCGTGCGATAGAGCGTTTGTTTGATCGCGAGGACGTTCGGATCGGCGGCCGCCTGCTCGAGGAAATCGACGACGCTGCCAAAGCTTTCGTACGGATGATGGACCAGCACGTCGCGCTGGCGGATGACCGTGAAGAGGTCGTTTACGCTGCGGAAAGCGGGCGCGGTCGGCCCGACGAATGGCTTGTCGCGCAGCTCGGGCGAATGATCGCCGGCGCAAATGGCCATCAGCCGGACGGGGTTGAGCGGGCCGTCCACGACGTAAAGATCCTCCTCGGTGAGATCGAGCGTTTCGAGGAGGTATTGGTAAATTTCCGGCGGACAGCCGATTTCGACCTCCAGCCGCACGGCTGCGCCTTTGCGGCGGTTGTGCAGCTCATTCTCGACGGCTTTGAGCAGGTTTCCGATGTCCTCTTCGTCGATGTAGAGCTCGCCGTTGCGCGTGACCCGAAAATGCCAGAAACCGAGGATTTTCGTGCCCGGAAAAAGGTCCCCGAGGTAGTGGCCGATGAGCGCTCCCAGGTAGATGAAATCCGGCTTGTCGTCCTCGCGCGGCAGGCGGACGAGCCGTGGCAGCACGCGCGGGACCTGCACGACGGCGAGGCGGCGATCGGTCTCGCCGTCACGCTCGATATCGAGCTGGACGACGATGTTCAGCGACTTGTTGAGCAGTTGCGGAAAGGGGTGCGAAGGATCGATGCCGAGCGGGGTGAGCACGGGCCGCACGTTGGCGCGGTAGTATTGCTCGACCCAGGTCCGGTCGGCTTCATCGAGGTTTTCGTAGTTGATCAGGTCGATGCCGTTTTTCGCCAGCGCCGGCACCAGTTCCTCGCGCCAGCATTGGTATTGCTGGTCGATCATCGCACGGACCCGCTTGCGGATGAAGCGCAGGGTTTCGCTGGCCGTTTTGCCGTCGATGGTCCGCTCGACGACGTCGCTCTCGACCTGTTGTTTAAAACCGGCCACGCGGACCTCGAAGAACTCGTCGAGATTCGAACTCGTGATGGTGAAAAACTTGACCCGTTCGAGCAGGGGATTGGTCGGGTCGAGCGCCTCATCGAGAACCCGCTGGTTGAATTCCAACCAGCTAAGTTCACGGCTCAGGAAGTGGGCGGTGGTCAGGTTTTTCATCGGCAAAGTCGCCCGCAGGCTAGCGGGCGCCGCGTCGGGAAACCAAGTCCCAATCGCGCGACGACCGCTTACGGCTGACTCTCGATCACCGGCGCCGACTTGGGCGGCATCTGAAATTTTCCGCGCAATTCCGGGAACAAACCGAAGAGCTTTTCCTCGCTGACCGGGCCGACATCGATGATCGCGAATCGCAAAAAACGGGAGGGCGGGCTTCCGCCGGGCGGCGACTCACTGGTCACCTTTCGCCCGGCGGAAGTCCCGCCCTCCCGGAACCACCAACATGAAATTTTGCGGACCCGCTCAGTAGCGGATGGTCGGCGATTGCCGCGTGCCGTAGCTGTGCGGATCGACGCTCAAAGCGTAGTAAACGCGCTCGGCGGCGTTTTTGTAATCGAACGGCACGGAGTAACCGAGCCCTGGGGCATAGATCGAACCGAGATGGCCCGTGCCGCGGCTGCCGCCGTCGAGGTCAAATTCGTAAATCACCCGGCCGCTCCCACCCTTGCTGAGGTCTTTGCTGTTTTCGACATAACGTCCATCGAGATCCGTAACCCGGACATGGATTTTCACCTTCGAGCGACCCACGCCACCGGGTGTTCCGACTACCGGGACCGCGCGCAACGTCGGGCTGCCCGCATGCACGTATTCGATTTCGCTCTCCACCAGCCAGCCGGTTTCCGGGATTTCGTTGTCGGCCAGAATTCGGGCCGGCGCGAGTTTCTCGAGTTCCTCCTTGAGCGCTTTGGAATACTCCGCCGGGGCGAGCGAGCGCCGAATTTCGCGGTTGCCTGCACCGCCGCCATGGCGGCCTTTGAACGGCGCATCTTCTGCGATGTAGGAGCGGACGTAGATGGCCTTGGGATTGGTCGCCCCGGAGGCGATATCGGTGTGAGCGATTTTGACGCCGGCGCAGCCGGAAAAAGCGCACGCGGCGCCGAGGGCGAGGAGGGTGTATTTCATAATTTGGGAAGTGGCTTCCCCGCTTTGGAATGCAGCTTCCGTGCCTGCCCCCACGGTCGATTTTGCGAAAAAAGGACGCTCGCAAGGGGCGGCGCCCGCGCTACTGGCCGGGCAGCGAGATGCCGCGGATCTTTTTGAAGAGCGACACCGCGTAGGTGTCGGTCATGCCGGAGACGAAATCGATCATCCGCAGCAGCCGCTGATATGGGCTGGTGTCGGGTTCGCGATTCGGCCCGAGCGACTGCTCTGGGACGAGCCGCAGCAGCTTGCGGCTGCGGGGCGTGGCGTGTTTGCCCCGGCGGGCGACATCGCTCACCGCGGCGACGAAATCATCGAGCAACCCGCCGAGCACCGCGAAGCCTGCGGCCTCGATTTCCACCCCGCGCGGCGTGCCGTAGATCGTTTCCACGGAGCGCTGTTTGATCGCTTCCAGCTCCGGCCCGGCCGGGATGAGATCGATCAGCGGCTGATCGAATTCGCCGGCGAGAATGGCGCCCTCTTTCTCAAGAAAGAGATCGGCGGTCTGCTGGACGGCGACGCCGATGGCCAGCGCACGGAGAAACTCGATGCGCTCCTTTTTCTCGCGCATCTGCTCGGCGCGCGTGGCGATGTCGTCCTTGCCGATGATCCGCACGAAGCGGTCGCGCACCTCTTCGTACTCGAGATAACCGAGGCGGAAGCCGTCCTCGAAATCGACGAGCCGGTAGCAAATGTCGTCGGCTGCCTCGACGAGGAAAGCCAGCGGATGGCGCGCCCACCAGGAATGCAGCGGGGTGCGGCGGATGAGGCCGCAGCGATTGGCGACTTCAGTGAAGAACTCACGCTCGCTCTGGAAGAAGCCGAATTTTTTGGTGCTCGCGCCTTCGTGGACGTGGGCTTTTTCGGGCACGAGCGCCTCGATCGGGTACTTGGTAAAGGCGCCGAGGGTCGCGCAGGTCAGGCGCAGGCCGGGGTTGTCGGGCATCTGGAGGCGCGTGATCAGGCGGAAACCCTGGGCGTTGCCTTCGAAGAACTGGATGTCTTGTTGCTCGTTCTTTTTGAGCATGGTGCGCGCGTCCTGGGCGACCTTCGAACTTTCAAACCACACCCGGATTGCGTCCTCGCCGCTGTGCCCGAAAGGCGGGTTGCCGAGGTCGTGGGCGAGCGCGGCGGCGGAGACGATCGCCCCGAAATCGGAGGCGTGATAGCCGGGCAGTTCCCCGCGTTCGACGATCGCCGCGCCGACGATCATGCCGAGCGAACGCCCGACACTGGCGACTTCCAGCGAATGGGTGAGGCGGGTGCGGACGTAGTCGTTGTCGGCCAGCGGGAAAACCTGCGTCTTGTCCTGCAAACGACGGAAAGCGGAGGAAAAGATGATGCGATCCGAGTCGCGTTGAAACGGCGAGCGCTGTAGTTCCGCCCCCGCCGGGCTGGTGCTGCCGAGCCGGTCGGCGCAGAGAAGTTTCGGCCATTGCATGATCATGATTATTGGGACGCGGGGCGTGGCAGCTAAAATGGAAGGCGAGTTCAAACACGAGAAGGGCCACCGCGGCGAGGACGAACCAAGGAAAGATGGGCTTTCCGAGAATGAGGTCGTCGAAGTCTGCGCGCCCTGCAACGAAGAAACCCCGCTGGCCTTGCTCGCGGTGTTGCTCCGGGAGGAGCGCGCGGTCGATCGGGCGCAGGTCGCTTTCGCCGGGTGGCGGATTGACCGCGTAAGCGTGGAGTAGTTTGGTGCCGCGCAGTAGATAGAAACCCAATTCGTCCGGGATGGAGGACACCCCGATGCGTTCGCCGAGCGGTTCGGTTTTGACGGCGAGTGGTTCCCTCGAGGGTTTGCGAAACCGATTTTTCTCCAGTTCGCTCTTCCACGCTTCACCCGTGACCGGTTCGCCAAGCAGCGAGGACGTGGCCGCGCGAGATCGTCGCCGGGCGCACATTCCTGGGAGTCGGCAAACTCCGCCGCCGAGCCGCGATACGGTTCTCCGCGGACTTTCCGCTCGACGCCGCCCTGGCATTTCGATAGCGAGATTCCGCATGGACGCGGCCCCACTTTCGGACACGGAACTCAGCTTGCTCGCGCGCGAAGTGGACGAGCAATTGCAGGCCCTTCGCGACGCCGAACCGGAGGCCGGCCCCGAGAGCAAAACCTGGTTCGGCGCGTCACGCCAGAACCCCGCCGCCGAGCAGCAGCGCGCCATCATAGAAGCCGCCAGCGGCGAAAAGTTTGAGACCTTCTGGCAAAAATACCTGCGCCACGCTCGAAAAGACCTCTGCCTCCCCGGCGGCGTCCTGCACGACCAGTGGAAGAAGTGGCGCGACCTTGAAAGCAAGGCCGCCGTGCGCACTTCCTATGTGTGGCTCGCCGCGATGGGTATCCCCACCGCCTCGCTCGGCCCGGTCGCCGTCGCTGCCACGGTTTTCCTCCTCAATGCCGCCTTCAACATCGGCATCGAAGCCGTGTGTGAAGGCTGCGCCGAGGAGGAAAAGGCCCGCGCCAAGGAACTCAAGGCTGCCGCCGAAGCCGAACCCAGCGCGAAGAAGAAACCCAAGGCGCGCTGAGCGCGCCGCAACCTCCCAGTGGCATGCCCCTCGAACTCAATCTCAACTTCAAAGGCCGCGACAGCGTCAGCGTCCACTTCGATGACATCGAGTCGGGCGCGCTGAAGTTCACAGATCCGCTCACCGAGAAGGATCACGCCGACCTCCGTTGGTATGTGGAAACCTACGGCGCCCATTCGCTCGGCGATCCCGATGATCACGAAGCAGCGCGCATCAAGGCACTCCTCCCCGTGCTCGGTCAGCGGCTCTTCAACGCCGTGTTCAGCGAGCACCCCGCACGGCGCATCTTCGATCGCTTCCTGGATGCCGAGCGCGACACCCGATTGCTCACGATCACCGCTGAGCACGCCGCCGTCGTCGGGCTGCCGTGGGAATTGCTCAACCACAAGGGCACCGACGACGGCTTCCTTTTCTGGGAAAATCCGCGCATCAGCATCCGCCGCCGCATCGCGGGAGCGACCGACGGACGCACGACCTTCAGGGTCGAGCCAAAGGACACCGTCCATCTCCTCTTCGTCGTCAGCCGCCCGGCGGGCTCCGGTTTCCTCGATCCGCGCGCCGATCCCGGCGCGGTGCTCGATGCCTTGGACAAGCACGCGCCCGGTCGCGTCACCGTCGAGTTCCTCCGGCCACCCACGCTCGAAGCGCTCACGCGGCGGCTCGAAGACGGCGACGC